>JBGPJS010000029.1:0-15814 GCA_041485505.1 Gemmatimonadota bacterium
CACCCGAACGCCGCGGGCCACGGTGTCATTGCCCAAGCGCTGTACAACGAGCTCCGCAAGCGGAAGCTGATCCCACTGGCTCGATGAGCCGATCGAGACCCATCCACCGCGCTCCAGGGAGAAAGACGGCATGGACGACATCATTCCGACGGTGAAGCAATACGTACTGTCCCACTTTCTGGCCGGCGAGGATCCGGCCCAGCTGACCGACCAGACCCCGCTGATCACGGGCGGGATTCTGGATTCCCTGGCGACCCTGGATCTGGTGGCCTTCCTCGAGCAGCGATTCAGCATCGAGCTCGAAGCGCACGAAGTCGACGCCGAGCGGCTGGATACGCTGGCGGCCATCGCGGAGCTGGTGAGGTCGAAGGCGGGACACGCCGCGTGACCAACCGGCGGTTGCTGCACCAATTGCTGGACGACAGCGCCGGCCGATTCCCGGCCAAGGCGGCCCTGTACGATCCTGGACATCAGACCGTCACGTATGGGGAGCTGGCCCGGCTGGCGGATCTGGTCCGCGACCGGCTGTGCCTGCTCGGGGTCCGGCCCGGCGACCGGGTGGGGATCTACCTGTCCAAGTCGACCGATTCGGTTGCGGCCATCTTCGGTATCCTCAAGGCCGGGGCGACTTATGTCCCGGTCGATCCAGGCTCACCCTCCTGGCGAGCGGCGTACATCCTGCACGACTGCGCGGTGCGTGCCGTCTTCGTGGAACGGGAGTTCCTTGCCGGCTTCACCGAGGAGCTGGCGAAGCTCGGCGGCTCGACCCAGCCGATCGTGCTGGATGCCGTGGGCGGTGGCCGCGGGCTCCGGGCCGCCCTCGAGGAAGCCGAGCGGACCGCGCCCGCGCCCCCGACCCAATCGATCTATCCGCCGCTCGACAGCTTGGCCTACATCCTCTACACCTCAGGCTCGACCGGGAAGCCCAAAGGGGTGATGCTGTCCCACCTGGCGGCCGTCAGCTTCGTCGACTGGTGCTCGGAGACCTTCCAGCCCCGGCCGGAGGACACGTTCTCCTCCCACGCACCCTTCCACTTCGACCTCTCGATCCTGGACCTCTACGTCTCCATCAAGCATGGGGCCGGCTTGGTGTTGATTGGCGAAGAGGCCGGTAAGGAGCCGGTCGGACTGGCGCAGCTCATCGCGGACTACCGCATCAGCGTCTGGTACTCCACGCCGTCCATCCTGAGCCTTCTGGCCCAGTACGGACGGCTGGAACGGCATGATTTCTCGGTCCTCCGCCTGGTGCTCTTCGCGGGGGAGGTCTTCCCGGTGCCCCAGCTTCGCGCGGTCAAGGCGCTGCTCCCGAGCCCCGGCTACTTCAACCTTTACGGGCCCACCGAGACCAACGTCTGCACCTTCCACGAGATTCCGCGGGACATCCCCGGCGACCGCACCTAGCCGTTTCCCATCGGGAAGACCTGCTCCCACCTGCGCTCCAAGGTCATCGAGCCGGACGGAAGCACGGTAGCCAGGGGGGAAGAAGGTGAACTGGTCATTGCCGGCCCCGGAATCATGTCCGGGTACTGGAACCTCCCCGACCGCAACGCCCAGGCGTTCCTGCCAGACCCGGACGGCGTGGCCTGGTACAAGACCGGCGATCTGGTAGTGGAGGAAGCGGACGGGGTCTATCTCTTCCACGGGCGGCGGGACCGCATGGTCAAACGCCGGGGGTACCGGGTCGAACTGGGCGAGATCGAAGCCGGCCTGGCCGCGCATGCTACCGTGCGCGAGGTCGCGGTCGTGGCCCTCCCCGACGCTGCGTCGGGGGTCCGGATCAAGGCCTACCTCAGCTCGCGCGACGGGCTGCGGCCTTCGATTATCGAACTCAAGCGCTACTGCACCGAGCGGCTACCCCGCTACATGATCCCGGACCTGTTCGGATTCCTCGATGCCTTGCCCCGTACTTCCACCGACAAGATCGACTATCAGTCGTTAAAGGCGATGGGGTAGGGAGGGATTGTGGGATTGGAGGATTGACGATTGATGAATGACGAATGAAGATTGAGATTCACGGATCGGACCGGGACTCCTCCATCATCAATCCCTCAATCGTCAATCGGCCAATCCCTCCATCCCCTGACCACTCCCGCCGCACGGTCGCTCGCAACTTCCTGGCTCTGGGCTCGGGCGAGGCGGTCTCCCGGCTCATCGCGTTCGCCGCCACCGTGTACATCGCCCGTGCCCTGGGCGCCTCGCTCTATGGCGTGATCGGCTTCGCGACCGCCGTCATGCTCTACCTCTCCCACGTTGCCGACGCGGGAATCGAGCTGGGCATCGGGGTGCGGGAGATTGCCGCGGCTCCCAGCCGCCTGGCCGCGATCGCGTCCCCCCTTCTCACCGGCCGCCTGCTGCTGGCCGCGGCCCTCGCCCTCCTCACGGCCCTACTGGGGCTCCTGCTGCTCCCCGAACCCGATGGGGCGGTGCTCGCGATCTACGGCCTGACTCTCCTCGCCGTGGGTGGGAGCAGCCGCTGGGTGCACTACGGGCTTGACCGCACCGCGTTGGTGGCCATCACCCGGGCCGCCGGCCAGGTCGTGGTTCTGCTGCTGGTGCTGGCGCTGGTCCGCGGCCCGGGCGACGTCGCGGCGGTACCGGCCGCGCAGGTCGTTGGTGACACCCTGGTGGCCCTGGTGCTGCTCTGGTGGTTGAGTCGCGGGGGGGTGGCACTTCCGGTCCGACTCGATGGAGCCGTGATCCGCCCGCTCCTGCCCCGCGCCGGCCACATGGTCCTGAGCGCCATGCTGGGCCTCATGATCTTCAATTCTGATCTGATCTTTCTGAGGGCCTTCCGGACCACGACTGAGGTCGGATACTACGCCGCGGCCTACACGGTGATCAGCTTCTCCATCAACCTGGGACTGGCCTACAGCCTGAGCCTGTTGCCCTCGCTCACCCGGTTGAGCGGCGCGACGGGGGAGCAACGGGCGCTCTATCACACCGCCATGGCCCATGTCTTCGCGGCCGGTTTTCCGGCCGCGCTGGGCGGATATCTCCTCGCGCCCAGGATCGTCGGCCTGATCTTCGGGCCCGGCTACGCGCCCGCCGGACCGGCCCTGCAGGTCCTCATGTGGTCGATTCCGCTCTCGCTGGTACGCGACGTCCCCATCATCGGCCTGATGTCGCAAGGCCGGGAAGCCATAGTGCTCCGGGTGACCGGGTGGGCGACCGCTCTCAATCTCGGACTCAATCTCCTCCTGATCCCATCCCACGGCATGATCGGAGCCGCTCTGGCCACGGTGATCACCGAGGGAGCGCGGATGGTGATCGCCCTCCTCTTCGCCCGCGCGGCCGGGTTCCCGTTCGCGCCCGCCGCTCGATTCTGGCGCCCGATCGTCGCCGGACTGACGATGGCCGGACTGCTCGTCGTCGGGCGCTCCCTCAATCTCTGGCTGGCCCTGCCGCTCGGCCTGGCGAGCTATCTCGCGGCGCTGGTGCTGGTTGGAGGGGTGCGGTTCGAGCGCGGAGCGGCGCCCTCACTCTCGATATAGGGCGGAATCGTTCCCAGTGGTCCGGGAGTGCCGTCCGCGTTCATCCGCCGCCTCTCTCAGTCCGCCACAGGGCCTGGCCGCGAAGGCCCCAACGAAGGTTCCCAGGACGGGGTAAACAATTGGGGCGCCAGTGATTAGTCTTCTCCCTCGGAGCCTGATGCGCGGCATTGATATTGCTCGGCAACGGCTGTCTCGAGTTGGGCTTGAATGCAACCTGGATTCCTCTGCCCTCGTCCCCCGCTGAGTCGGCGCATTGGCTAAAGACCTGAACGAGTTCAATCGCTTCGAACACAAGTATCTGGTCCCCTGCAAGGCGCTGCCCGGCTTGCTGAGAGAACTCGAGCCCTACGCCGCGCTCGACCCGTACTGCGAGGGCCGCCAAGGGTACAAGGTGTACTCCGTGTACTGGGACTCGCCGGACCTGGCTTGTTTCTGGGAAAAGCTGGAAGGGTTGGAGATCCGCCGGAAGCTCCGTTTCCGCAGCTACGGTCAGGGCTCGGATGTGTTCGTGGAGATCAAGGGGCGCACCGACCGGACCGTCCAGAAGCGGCGGATCCGGCTTCCGCTGGCCCAAGCGTCCCTGGTGCTGGGTCGCGCCGGGGGGGGGAGCCCGGAGTCGGCGGTGGCATCGGTCGAGGATCCGGTGGCGACCGAGATCGAAATCTTCGCCCGCCGTTACCAGCTCCAACCCCGCATGGCCATCGGGTACCGTCGGCTGGCGCTTTTCGGGAGCGAGCTTTCGGACCTCCGGATCACCTTCGACAGCCGGGTCCAGTACAGTGGTGCCAACCTGGACATTGCCCAGCCGTTCGAGACCGGGAACTACCTGATCGATCCCCGCAACGTCGTCATGGAAATGAAATACAACGGCCGGGTGCCGCTCTGGCTGAGCAAGCTCGTGTCCCGACATGAATTCCACCTGATTCGGCTGTCCAAGTATTGCAGCGCGGTGGACCGCGCCTGCTTCGGCGGCCAGCTCACCTGATCTCACCCCAACCCTGAGGCCGCAGTGGACGAACTGATCAAGGAAATGTCACGGGGCGGTGCCAACGGCACCGGATTCGAGCTCTGGCAGGCGGTCGTGGCGCTGGGCCTGAGCTTCTTCCTCACCCTGGTCATCGCGCTGTTCTACCGGCTCACCCACCGGGGACTCTCCTACTCGGTTGCGTTCGTGCACGCGATGATCATCATGGGGGTCACGGTCTCGGTCATCATGCTGATCATCGGGAGCAACATCGCGCGGGCGTTTTCGCTGGTGGGCGCGCTGTCGATCATCCGGTTCCGGAATGCGGTCAAGGACTCCCGCGACGTCGCCTTCATCTTCCTGACCATGGCGGTTGGCATGGCGACGGGCACCGGATTCTACCTCACGGCCGTGGTCTTCACGGTGTTCATATGCGCCATGATTTATTTCCTGCATCGGTTCAACATCGGTGCCGAGACCTCCCGGGAGGTGCTGGTCAAGATCCACGTCCCGGCCGGACTGGACTATCACCAGGTCTTCAACGAGCTCTTCTGGAAGTACCTCAAGGACTCCTCCCTCCTCAGCGTCGAGACCCTCCGGGAAGGCCAGTTGACCGAGCTGGTTTACTCCGTGGAGTTCAAGACTGGTGTCAAGGAGAATGAGTTCCTGGAGGCGGTCCGGGGCATCAACGGCGGCAACCGGGTGGTCCTCCTGGCGGGCCAGGAAAACATCAACGTGTGACGGGGCCCAGCGTTTTCCCGCTCTCGCTCCGCCGCGCCCTCCGCGAGCGCGAGCGGCAGCTGATCGCGGTCTACCTGGCCGGCATCGGGCTCCTGTGCCTCGCGCTGGCCGTGGGCCCCGTTCGGGAGCGGGTGCTCTACCGCGCGAAGCTCCTGACGGCCTACTGGGACGATCGCTGGACCCGTCGCCTGGAGCAGGGTGAGAAGCTCGTCGCCCAGAAACGGTACGCCGAGGCGGCCAACTACCTCGCGGCGCTGGACCGCGAGTTCCCCGCCCGGGACGTTCGCCATGCCCGGGACAAGGAGCGGACCCGGCTCCTGATGGCGCTGGGTCAGTGTTACACCGAGCTCAAGAAGAGGAAGCTGGCGACCGAGACCTACCAGCGCCTGGTGGCCTTCGATCCCAAGAACTGGGAGAACAACTACGCCTACGCCCAGGCGGCCTCCAAACTCCGACCCAACTGGGCCATGCCGAAGGACGCCAGGGATCAATACCTGGCGGTGCTCAAGATCAATCCGAATCACCTTCCCTCGGTGGGGGGATACATCACCTACCTGGGCGAAAAGGGGGACTTCACTGAGCTGAACGCGGCCTTCGAGAGCTATCTGGACGCACTCCTCCTGCAACGCGTGACCATCAAAGTCAGTAACATCGGAGCGGACTTCGTGCTGCCGGTAGACGGCCGATTCCATGACGTCGAGGTCCCCCTCCCGCAGCTCGGCACCTGGTCCGGGGAGCTCTCCCTCTCAACCCACGGATACTCGATCGAAATCCAGCGGGTCGCGCTGGGGGCCCCCCAAGTGGTTGGGCGCCCCGGCTCCACCCGGCGAGAGGTCTGGTCCGGGGGCACACCCTGGCAAGTCGACTCCCTGACGCCCCGCTCCGCCACGCTCTATCAGTCCCATATAAAGAGCCCTGGCGGTACCCTCCACCTTCCACTGGAATCCCGGCCCGAGCCGATCTCCACGGTCTACCTCCATCTTCGCCTCATCAAGCCGGTCGACTTCCAGACCTGGGATGCGCTGGGTGCCCCCATGGTGAAGCGGAGCTTCCAGAATCGGTTGAACTACGGGGGCCTCGATTCGGTCAAGGCGCGCATCATCGTTCCGGATTCCACTGAATGACCACCTTGCAACCGACCGGCCCCGCTCCCGATCTGCACCCGCTGCCGCCCGCAGGACAGCCACCGGCCGTGGCGCTCCCCCAGGCGTCGTCGCGCCTGAACGCTCGGTGGCGCTCGCTTCGGCTGCGGCACGTCCTGGTGTACACCACTCCCGTGGTGGGCCTGCTCCTGTATCTCGTGGGAGCGTCGGTCAACGACTACCTGCGCTACCGGCAGTTCGACGACTTCTGGTCGGTGACTGCCGAGGTGGACCAGTTCTTCGTGGCCCGCGCCAGGGGACTCCTCAACGGGATCCGCTCTCTCCCGCTCGACCACCAGCTTAACCCCGAGGCGCCGGACGCCGGCATCGTTCGTCTGGCGGTCCGGCCCGCCGTGTGGGATTCCATCCACGGCGACCCGATGCAGAACTGGGGCAAGTGGTTCACCGGAGCCTTGGCCCGGGAGAACTCGCTCTTGAAGGTGGAAATGCGCAAGCGGGGGGACAACAGCGTTCACTGGCTCACGGCCAAACACTCCTTCACCATCAAGACCGAACAGCGGGCCCTCTTCAAGAACCACCAGACCCTGGGGCTCTCGGTCAAGGACGTGCTGTCCGCCTTCATCGCCAACCGGATGGCCAGCGAGGTCGGCATCCTCGCTCCCAGCACCTACGTCGCCCCGGTCTTCCTGAACCAGCGCTTCTACGGGGTTTTCCGCCTGAACGAGACGGTCGACGAGAACTTTCTGCGGGCCAATTTGCGTCTCCCGGGCAACCTCTTTCGGGGCGATGCGGCGGAGCGGGGCGACGCCTATCGGAACCAGAATCGCAACCTCTTCGAGAACGCGTACATCTGGGAACGGGCGGCCAAGAGCCAGCGTTCCAACGCCAGCGCCACGGCCAGCCTGGTCGCGCTGCTGACTGGCTCCAACGCCACCAGCCTGGAGGAGCACCTCCACCTCATGAGCCTGATGGACCGGCAGAAGGTGGCGCGGATGATCGCCTACCTGCTGGTGATGGGCGATCCCTACCACATGGACGGGGTCCACAACCAGTTCTGGTACGAGGACCCCTGGTCGATGATCCTGGAACCGATTCCGTGGGATGTTCGGTTGCTGGACCTGGGCCGCCCGCCCCGGCCGGTGAACCCCTTCTTGAAGGAGTTCCTGCGAGATCCCTTCGCGGTCGACGAGGTGATGCAGAACGTGCGCTCCCTGGTGGAGGAGGATCATATCCTCGAGCGCAGCGAGAAGCTGACGCGGGACGTCTACGACCGATACCGACCGTACTTCGAGTACGATCGGCTGCGGGCCGGCCTCATCCCGGACGTCGGTTCGCCCGAAGCAGTGGTGCCCCTGCTCGAGGGGAACGTCCGGTTGCTCAAGGAATGGATGGGGGACGCCCGCATGGGCTTCCACGCCGAGCCCGCTCCCGGCGGCGCTCTGGTGCTCGACTTCGAGGCCCGGGGCCGGGTTGGCGCCGAACTCCTCTCACTTGAGCTCGTGGGGGTACACCAGGGTGGGGCTCGCCTGTACGCGGACCGGAATCTCAACGGGGTGCTCGACTCCGGCGACTCCCTGCTCCCGACCACCGGGCAACCCTCGCCCTCCGGCGGCCGCCTGACCCTGAGGATTCCCGAGGCGCTCTACGCCGGCTGGGACACCCATCAGTTCGGACTCCACCCCGGCCGCCAGCAGTATCGATTCTTCCTGCTGACTTCCGGGGCGACCTCGATTCGCCCCGAACTGCGGAATCGGGTCACCGGACATCCGGTGGAGCCGGAGGCCTGGGCGGCCGGGACCGTGGTGGCCCCAGCCACCGGTTGGAACCCCTGGCGCTTTCCCATCCGGAAAGCAGTCGTGCATCGGTTGTCTGGCCGAGTCCGTTTGAGCGAGAATCTGGAGATCCCGCCGGGCGATACCCTGCTCATTGCCCCCGGCACCACCATACGGATGGACCCCGATGTCTCGCTCCTGGTGCGGGGACGCATGGTGGCCCGGGGCACGGCCCGGGACTCCATCACCTTCGAACAGGCGGTCCCGGGGAGACCGTGGGGGACCGTGGCCCTGCAAGGGCACGGAGCCGACAGCAGCCACGTGGAATACGCCCGGTTCCTCGGCGGGGGTGGCATCATCTTGCACGAGGTCGAGTACACCGGCTCGGTGAGCCTCCACTACGTGTCCCACGTGCTCTTCGACCACGTGGAGGTCGCGCGCAACGTCCGGAGCGACGACGCCTTCCATGCCTACCACGCGACCTTCGCGATGCGGCACTGCCTGTTCCACGACACCAACGCGGACGCCATGGATCTCGACTACGCGAACGGCGAGATCTCCAATTGCCGAATAATCCATGCTGGCAACGACGGCTTTGACCTGATGACCTCCAACCCCCGGATCTTCAACAACTACATCGAGGGGGATGACGACAAGGGAGTCTCGGTGGGGGAGGGGAGCAACCCGTTCATCTTCAACAACTACATCACGAAGTGCCTGCGGGGGATTGAAGTGAAGGACGGGTCGGAGCCGGTGATCCTCAACAACTACCTGGTCGGGAACATCGTGGGAATCCGGCAGCGGCAGAAGAACGTTCGCTACGCACACGGCGGCTGGGGCAAGGTCATCAACACCGTGGTGGAGAACAACCGACAGGACTTCGTGAGCGACGACAATTCCCGGCTGACGGTGCTGGGGCTCAAGCCTGGGCAGCGGCCCGATTCAGCGATCTCCGCCTCGACAGCGAAACCGGAGGAGCTGGCTTGGCTTTACCGCCACTACGGCGTTCAGCCGACCGGCGGCGGGCTGGGCCTGCTACCAGGCTGGGCGTCGGTGGAGCCGATCCCGGTCCTCGACTCGGCGTCGTTCGAAGACGATTTCGGCGAATACGCCGACGGCTGGGTCGGCTCCGGAGGGGTAGAGCGAGTGATCAAACGCAACCGCAACCTGGTCATTTCCATCGGCCAGGGGTTGGGTGTCGCCACCCGCCGGGTCGACTGGGACCTGACTGGGGACCAAGGTCGCCACACCGTGGTCTTCGAGATCGCGGCTCGGGACCTCGAATCCGCGGCCATCACCCTGGTGTCCGATAGCGGGCGGATCACCCGCCCGCTTCAGCCCGCCGAGGACCTGTCCCAGTATCGCTTCGAGGCCATCGATCTGCCTCCGGCCCACTACCGGGAGATTCAGATCACCGGAACCACGAAGCCCGGATTCAGTCACGTCGAGCGCAACACCGGGCTGGTTGACTTCCGGAACAGCCGGATCGACCTGCACTCCTACCGGCTGTTCCGCGTGCCGGGGGAAGCCGTCGTGGCCGGCGGAGTTGAGGCCCCACCCCGCGCGGCCTCGACCCCGTGACATGAGCCGGTGCCTTTGTGGGTTCGGGCTCTGCCTGGTCGCTCTGGCCGGCGGGTCCGCGACCCCCCGGACCGGGGCTGCCCAAGTCGCCCCCTCCTCGGCCCGTCGGCCCTTCTCCTTCGTAGTCCTGGGCCACGTCCGGGGAGAAGAAAACGACTCGCTGAATCCCAAACTTGGTGAGCTGCTCGACCGGGTACGCGCGCTCAAGCCCGATTTTGCGGTGCTGACCGGCGACATGATCTGGGGTGACGTGCACACCAACCCGGTGGACTCGGCACGGGTGGAGCGGGAATGGAACGCGCTGGACTCTGCGCTCGCGACCCTCCGAATGCCGGTGTACCGGGTGCCGGGCAACCACGACATCAGTGATCTCCGGAGCCGCGACGTATACATCCGACGCTATGGCCGGCTGCCCCAGGTACTCACGCTCTATGGCACCCGTCTCATTCTGCTGAGCAGTGCCTGGATTCCGGCCGACGGCGATACTCGGCACAACCCCTACGTGCGGCCCCGGGCCCTCGACAGCACCCAGGTGAGGTTTCTGCAAGAAGAAATGGCCCGTCCTGGAACCTGGGACCAGACCTTCGTCTTCATGCACCACTTGCTCTGGTGGTATCCCGACGCGCCCTGGTGGCGGGACGTCCACCCCTGGCTGGCCAGGGCCAAGGTGCGGGCGGTATTCGGTGGGGACTACGGGCCGATGAAGTTCTCCGCGATGAGCCGGGACGGGGTGGACTACATCCAGTGCTCCATGGAAACGCCGGTGCCACTCGTCATGCTGAAGAACTCGGAGAAAAGCCTGCTCCTCTCGTCCCAATTCGACAATTTTCTCTACGTGACGGTCAATGGGCCGCAGGCATCGATTCAGGTCAAGACGCTCGGCGAATACTCGTCGGGAATGTTCACGCCCCAGATGTACGAGGCGATCCACGCCCCGCGGCCGGAGGACCAAACCTTGCGGGCGCGACTGGGGAAGCTCATCGCCGGCCGTTGGGGGCTAGTGGGGATCGCGCTGGCCGGCGCCGCCGCCTTCCTGGCCGGCGCGGTGGCCGCCGTCTTCTGGACCTCGCGAAGAGCCAGGGGCTGAAGGCTGGCCGGTTCAATCCTGAATCCTGTATCCCGAATCCTGACTCCTGAATCCTGAATCCTGAATCCTCAGTCCTGAATCCCTTCCGCGATCCTGATCGCGTTCGCCATCAGGGTAAACGTCAGGTTCTTGGCCGGAAGAAACGGGAACCCGGATCCATCCACCAGGTAGAGGTTGGGAAACCCGCGGCACCGTCCGTCGGGAGCGCAGGTGAGTTCGCCACCATCGGCCAGCATTGGCACCGTGCCGGCGTAGTGGATGCTGGCGCCCTTCGGCAACACCTTGGTCATTCCCGGCGGGACCACACACCCCAGTTCCCGAAACGCTCGCTTCAGGGTGCGGATTACCGACGCGACCAGCTGCCGATCCCCTCCGTCATTCGAGTAGTTGATCACCAACTCACCCCGTGATCCGCTCGCCATCGCCCGCAGGGTCAGATAGTTCTCGGACCGGCGGCGGTCGGGGAGCCAGACATTCGCCACCCCGAGCGCGGCGTGCACCCCCCGGAACAGGGTGATCGCGGTCCGCAGGTCGAGCGGGATGCTCTGCAGGATCGGGTGCGCTGCAGCCGCCTTGAGCGTCGTGATCTGCCCGTGGACGTAGTCTCCGGGCTCCGGTTGTTCGATGCCGAGCGCAAGCTGGTGAAACTGGTAGCTCTCGGTCGCAACCGGGTGGCCGATGAGGCCCAGATTGAGAAACGGCATCATGACCTGCCGGTTGTCCATCAAGCCGGTCAGTTGCCGGATCTTGCCCGTCTTTCGGTAGACCGACTCCAGCAGGATCTTGGAGGAGCAAAGGGTGCCGGCCGCGAGGACGAAGACTTCCGCCTCCAGTTCCTGGGGCGATCCATCGCGGACCGATTCCGTCAGGATGCGGCCGATCCGGCCGTCCGCGCCATAGTCAAAGTGGTGCACGAACCACCCGGGTAGATACCGGAACTTCGGCTGGGCGAGGCACTCCCTGAGGGTGACAGACGGGCTGTAAAGGGAGTTGGTGGGGCAGCCCCACAGGCAACGGCCGAGGTGACTGCAGGCCTTGCGGTCGCCCAGGTCGCGACTCAGCGTCGCCAGACGGGAGCCGCCCAGATAGAAGCCCAAACGCTGATTCAAACGGCTGCGCCGGGAGCCATACCGCTCGAGCAACGCCGCGGAGTGCGGATCCAGGTGGAGCGGATCCTGATACCCGGCGTCGAACGCCGAGAACCGGGCGAGATCGTCCCGGTTTGCGGAAATCCCGATCCGCCGGGCGATCTCGGCATAGAACGGCTTCAGGTCCTCGTAGCCGAAGGGGAAGTCGGTCAGCTCGTGATCATTGAGCGGATACACCCCGCCGGTCCATGCCTCGGCGAGCCCGCCGCGGGCAAACGAGAAGACCGGCTCGAATCCGGAGGAGCGGGACGAGAAGGCCTCGGGATGGCGGAAGACGTACGATTTGGAGGGTGGAAAGCCGTAGTACTTGCCGCTGCCGGGATATACCACCTGCTCGCACTGGTCACCCAGAAAATAGGACACTGGATCCTCAAGGCGGGTCTTGAGGGCGTCGATGCCGGCGTCGGGAAGTACCGCCGGCCCCCGCTCGTGGCCGACATCGAGCATCGTGACCTCGTGCCCCTTGCGCAGCGTAGAGAGGGCGAAGTGCACGCCGGTCGCGCCCGACCCCACGACTACGATCCTAGCCATGGTCACTCCCACCCGGCCCGGTCGCGGCGGGCTCGCTCGAGGCGGCCAGCTGCCACGGGCCCAGCAGCACCATTCCGACGAGAAGAGCCAGGACGAATCCGGTGCCGCTCACCAGGGCTCGGATAGCTGCCGCGAGGGGTCCGGACGCCTCCGCGGAATTGAGGTAGGTGTGGGAGGGAGGGGCATTCTCCAGAATGGCCACCAGGAGCACCAGCTTCTGGCGGAGCGGGGAAGTGGGGCGGAAGAATCGTGCGTATGCGTCCGCAATGCGGGTGAACCAGGGACCCCGGCGGGCCAATGCGACCAACCGCTCGTCGAATCGGGTGTGGTTGGCGCCCCGCCGGAACGGAATGGCACCATGTCCGAGGGCATACTTCCGTTGGACGTACTCCGTCGGTCTTCCGTCAATGAGATAGGCGCAGAACACCTCGCACTCCCGCTCGGAGGGATCCAGCGGTCGCTCAGGCATGGTCCCTCAGCGGCGCCAGCATGTCATCGATGGTTCGCAGCCCCGTGCGGTAGGCTTCGAGGAAGGGGTGAGGCCGCGCGGTTCCGTCGTTGCCGAACGACGCCAGCTGGCCCGCCGTCAGCGGAAGCACCGGAAGGAGCACGGGTTCGAGCATCGCGAGCAGGCTCTGGATCGGCTTGAAGGGAAGGTGCAGTACCCGGACCCGGGAGCGTCCCGCCGCCGCTGCGATCCGGCGGAGCAGCTCTTCCAACGTGAGGGCTTCGGGGCCGCCGACCTCGAGCCTCTGACCGATGAAGCGGGGGTCCCTTGCCGCCAGGAGCAGCACCGCCACCAGGTCCTCGACATGAATCGGCTGAACCCAGACGCGGCCATCACCGAAGACCGGGACCATCGGTGCCTGGGCCAACTTCGCCAGCGCTGTCCCGACGGGACTCCCCGGTCCCAGAATCATGGTCGGGCGGACAATGACGTAGCCGAGGCCGCTCTGCTGGACCAGCTCCTCCGCCTGGAGTTTCGACTGGGCGTAGGGATAGTGTCGTTGCTCGGGGAATCCGGCCGCGATCGAGCTCACGAACACGAAGCGGCTTACCCCGGCTCGCCGACACTCGTCGAGGAGGACCCGGGTGCCCTCGACGTTGACGGCAAAGTACGTCGCCGGCCTCGCCTTCCCGGTGGTCGCGGCCAGATGGATCACGGTCTCCGATTGGGCGAGGTGCGAGCGGTAGGCGGATGGATCCCCAAGATCGCCCGTGACGAGGGTCCATCCCGGTGCTGGGCTCGCGGCATCGGCGGCGGTTCCGCCGCGCCGAGTCAGACCAAAGAGGGGATGATCCCGAAGGCCTTGCAAGGCCGGGAGCAGGTGGGCCCCGACAAAGCCGGTGACTCCGGTGACGAAGAGGCCGCGCCCGGAGGGCGGCACAACACGATCGGCGCTAGGCGTCGGACCGGCGGTCAGAGGTCAGCTCGCGATGGAGGATGGCCGGAAACGGGGGAAACGCTCGAACGAACCGAGCAATGTAATCAGAGAAGAGACGCCGCGATCCCGAGGAACCCTTTCAGGGCAAAGCCCGTTTGGCAAGGGCGGCGGGTTGGAACAGGGCGTCGCGCCAGAGCTTCCAGCGCAGCCGGAAGACGCCCTTGATGTCCTCCCACGCTGTCTTGACGATCTTCACCCGGCTGTCGTCATCCTCGATCCAGCGCACTGGAATGTCCTTGATGCGCCGGCCCTGTTTCTCCGCCAGCACCAGCAGTTCCGTGTCGAAAAACCAGGACTGGTCTCTGATCTGAGGGACGATCTCGGCCACCGCCCGCCGGCTCACCGCCTTGAAGCCGCACTGGGCGTCGCTGAATGAGGTGAGGAGCACCACCTTGACGAACAGGTTGTAGATCCGGGAGATGACGTCGCGCTTGAAGGAACGGGTGGTCCGCGATTCCTTCATCAGACGGGACCCGGTGGCGACATCGTACCCATCCAGAAGGATCGCGTCCACCATCTTGGGCAGCGCCGCGAGCTCGGTCGAGAGGTCCACATCGGTGTAGCACATCACGTCGGCATCGCTCTGGGTCCAGGCGTGTCGCAGTGCCCGTCCCCGCCCCCGCTGAGGGAGCTGAAGGAAGCGAACATCGGAGTATTGAGCGGCCAGCCGGAGCGCGACTTGGTCGGTCCCATCCGTCGAGCCGTTGTCCACCACGATCACCCGGCACTCCCCGCGGAAGCTCTGCTTCAGGAAATCCTGGACTGTCCGGACGCTCTTCTCCAGGACATGGGCCTCGTTGAGGACCGGGATCACGACATCGATGATGGCCGACTTGCCAGAGCCGCTTGCTACCTCACTCGACGACTGACCACTCATGGCCGGGCTCCCTGTTCAAGTCCGTAATTCGCTGCACGGGACATCGTCTGTGGCACCCATGAAACAAACCACACCAACTGGACCTTCGGCGGTCTGGCCCACGCCCTGGGGTACTGCTGTAAGTGATTGCTGGGCAACGAATTGACAAGATGTTCTGACCGGCAATTGGGGCAAGATTGATACCAAGCCCACACCCTCCAGGCCGGAAGCTATTTTCTTGACGCCCGCCACGCCTGCAAGAACCCCGGTCGCCACGAATATGGCCAGTCTTCCATCTGCCAGTCGCCGTCCACGGCAAAGCCTCGATCCATCCTTCCGGGCTCCCTCAGGCGGAGGTTGGGTGCCGGATTGGGGGTACAGGGAAGGGGGGCGTCCCAGCACCGCCGCTCAGGAACGTTCAGCACCAGCCCACTCGTTGTGGTAAAGGTCGTGAGCGTGGCGTGGTCCGCCATCGGCTGGAACCACAGATCGGTTCCCGGCCGTTTGAGGTTGTAGTGGAGGATTGCCTGGATCGGGTTCAGCGATTCGCGATGCCGCTTGGCGTAGAGGATGGGGCTGATCAGGAGCGGAGCTACCCCCACGCAGAAACCCACGGTAATCGTGGCCCGCCTCGCCGGCCTGCCGGTCGAGACCATCCGGACCCGATAGAGTTCACTCCCGGTGAGCGCCGCAAGGGACCAGAACATGGGCATGATGTATCGGGGTTCCGGCGCGACCGCGAACCAGGCTGCGATCGCCGCGCCCACCGGCAGGAGCATCCACCATAGGGCTGGGTTGGAGGGGCGGACCGAGGAGGTGGCCCGGCGCCGTTCGACCAGCCACACGCCGGTGGCCAGCCCGGCGAGCAGAAGCGGAACGACGACGTCAAAGGGATCCTCCGCAGTGTGACGGATCCAGTCCGGTAGCCATCCAGCCAGCGATTCCTGTCCTGATACCACCGCGATATTCTCGGTGGATCCCCGGCCGGAGTGGACGATGTAGGCAAACTCAGCCGCCGCGTGCTCGGCCGGAGCCCGCCAGTCGACCGGCGCCGGAGCGGCGGTGCTGGGGAAGAGCGGGTAACCGCTCAGCACG
>JBGPJS010000030.1:0-15316 GCA_041485505.1 Gemmatimonadota bacterium
CGCGATGCCATCGAGGCCCATACCGATTTTCTGGGCTGGCCGGTGCGGCTGGTCGACACGGCCGGCGTCGGGGAGACCACCGACCGCATTGACCTTATGGGGATGGCGATCAGCTGGCGGTACATGGAGGCGGCGGATCTGGTCGTCCACTGCGTGGAGGCGGAATGGTGGAACGCCGGACCGGTGGAAGCAGTCACCACATCCGCTCTCGCCGCCGTCCCGCCGTCCCGCCGCCTACTCATCCGCACCAAGTCTGATCTAGCGCCATCCGACGGGCCTGGGATCGCAGTTTCCGTGGTAACGGGAGAAGGGCTGGACCAGCTGCGCCGAGTCGCGGCGGACCGGATCTTCGGCGAGCGGATGCGCCTGGCAGACCTCGAACCCGCACTCACCCGGGCTCGACACCGTGAAGCGCTCACCCACGCGGCGTCGGCCCTCGCCGCGGCCCGGTCGCAGCTCACTCCGAAAGGTGAGGCGGTGCTCGCCGCCCACCACGTGCGTGAGGCCACGACCGCGCTCGATGAGCTGATCGGTGTGGTGGATATTGAGCAGGTGCTGGATCGGGTGTTTGCGAGTTTTTGCGTGGGGAAGTAGTGGTGAGAGGATTCGGGATTCGGGATTCGGGATTCGGGATTCGGGATTCGGGATTCAGGACTCGGGATTCGGGATTCAGGATTCGGGGGTGAGGGATATCTTTCATGAAGACGCCGTACATTTCAGGCCTGAATCCCGAATCCTGAATCCCAAATCCTGCCTCCATGCACCTGGCTTCCATCCACGTCTATCCCATCAAGGCCTGTGGCGGGGTCGAGGTCCCAGAATGGGAGGTCGATGGCTTCGGGTTGCGCCACGACCGTCGCTGGATGGTGGTGACGCCACGGGGTCAGTGCCTGACCCAACGGGACCATCCCCGATTCGCGCTGGTGCGGCCTGAGTTCGATGGCGCGCGCCTCGTCCTTGCGGCGCCCGGAATGGCGGACCACCGGCTGGATCCGACGCCCTTACGAGGTGAGCCCATGAGCGTGCAGGTCTGGGACGACGTCTGCACCGGATGGCTGGTGGATCCGGAGGCCGATGCCTGGCTCAGCCGCTACCTTGACTCCCAGGTCCGGTTGGCGTGGATGCCGCCGGTGACGGTGCGGCCGGTCGACCCACACTATTCGCCGGAGATGCGCCGAACCAGCTTCACCGACGGTTTCCCATTCCTCTTGGTTGGCCAGGCGTCCCTGGAGGAGCTCAACGCCCGGTTGGCGGTTCCCCTCCCGATGAACCGCTTCCGGCCAAACCTGGTCGTGACCGGCGCCGAGGCCTTCGCCGAGGACCAGTGGCGGCGGCTCCGGATCGGCGGACTGGAGTTCGACCTGGTGAAACCGTGTGCCCGCTGCATGGTGACGACGACCGATCAGGCCACCGGCGAACGAGGGCAGGAGCCGCTACGGACACTGGCCACGTATCGCCGGGTCGAAGGCGAGGTCATGTTCGGGCAGAACCTGATCCATCGGGGGCAGGGAAGGCTGCGGATGGCGGATCCGGTGGAGGTGCTGCAGGCCCAGCAGTAAGCGGGGTGCTCCTCCATCGAACGGCCCTCCCCGATCCTTGTCGAGGAGGGGCGTCTTTTCTAGAAGTGCCCCGCTTGCCGCTTACTGCTCACCGCTCACCTTCTTGTGGCTTCCATCGCAAAACGGTTTGTTGGCGGACCGCCCGCAGCCGCAGAACTTGACCACGCCAGGCTGCTTGAACGTCGGAGGAGTCAGCACATGGCCATCGAGAGTACGGACGATCACCCGGCCCTCCACGACGATGGTCCCTAGTGGTTTGACGGTGATAATGATAGGGGCTTGAAGAATCAGCGGTGGTCGGGACGATGGGTCGCCGGGAATCTGATCGTCGGTCATCGGTGAATTGTAGCGGCACCCCCGAAAAAAAGGGCGCCCCCTGGGCCGCCCCGCGTCACGCGGTCTGGATTCCCCGCGCCGTATCGTCCGCCGCTTGGAATTCAGGCGCCGCTGCCCGAAGGGCCGCGGCAATCCCTCGTTCCCGCACCAGCGCCTCGGTCATCCGGTATCCCAGATAGTATCCCGCCCGTTCGGGGATGATTTTGCCGTTGACCTCGCGCGCCGCCGTACTCATCCCGCCGGAGAGATAGCGGAGCTTGAGACCCAGCGCCGTGTGCTCCAGGTCGGGCTCGACGGCGTGACGAAGAAACGCCTCCAGTTCGCGGAGGCGGTTGTGTTGCCGGCGGGTGTAACCGAAATAATGGGCGGCGTCGAATCCCGGTGCCACCGCCTGGGCGGCATGGACCGCGAGTCCCTCATTGACCAGCAGCTCGCGAAGGGTGGTCCGGCTTCCCGAAGTCCAGTAGTCGTAGTACCCGCCGTGATCGGCCACCAGGCGGCGTAGTTCGCTGGCGCTGGTCGGCGAGGTGTAGCGGACCGTGTGGGCAATCTCGTGGCCGACCCAGAGCGGAATCAGCTGGGCCGGGAGGCCCATCCCGTAGGTCTCGGGATTGGCCCGTCCAGTAAAATGTTCCAGGCAGACGAAGGCCACACCGCGCCCACCGATGACGAGCTCACCTGCGTTGGCCGCGCCCATGCCGACCATGAGGTAACAGTCGGTGGGGCGATCCACCTGCAGCACCTCGTCCGCCCGCGAGAGGGCGTCCTCCACCATTTGCACCAGGTCCACCGACCCCAGCAGACTCCGCAGATCGGCGCGATCAGCCTTAAGCGCCTGCTGGATGATCCCCGCGGCCTGGGGGCTGTCGAGGTCCAGGACGTAGTTGTGCCAATAGGCGGTGAGGACGGGGCGGTGGGCGTCGAGGTACTTCTGGAACGCGGCTTCGGGATCGGCGGCCTTAAGGACCGCGAGGAATTCGGGAATAAGGTTGATCAGCACGCGCATCAATATCGAAAGTTCGGCGCGAGGCGCAAGCGGGCTTGACAGGGGTGTGGGTCGGAGGGTGTCGACGCTACACCCTACTCCCTCCCACCCTCTCCCCCGTCAGCGCTGCCAGGCGGAGCTCCGCCTGCTGGACCCGGTTCTTGAACCCTGCATCGGCGTGAGCCCAATTGTGGAGAACCGCCCGGTAGTGAATCACCGCACTGTCTTTCAAACCAGCGGCATCGAAGGGGCCGCCAATTCGGACAGGTCGGTCCGGGTGACGTAAGTGGCAGATCCGTCAATCGTGCTGTGGAGCGCCGATCCGACCAGGACAGTCGCCTCCCGGGCGGTTCAGCCGCAGGAGAAGGCGGGCCAGCTCGAAATTGGTACGGGTGTAGCCCATCACCGGCGATAGGATCGCCTGACGAAACTCCGCTTCCACTTCCGGGTATTGGCCGCGGGCCTCGAGCAGGAGTCCTCGGATGTGATGGTGCAGACGCCGATCCCTTCCGTAGCCGCTCAGTTTTCCCCAAGTCTCGACACTGTCGGCGAGTCGCGACAGCTGAGCGGTGTCGCCTGCGGCGGCTGCCCCCGGAGCCCTCCCCGTGCCGGGGAGTGGCGTTGCCAGCCTTGGCGCAGCAGTGTGAAGGAGAAGCCGTCTTCCGGAACTTTCGGACCAGTCGTTCTGCCATGAGCCAGTCGCCGACCGCTCGGAGTCGTTCGATCGGCGTTCATCTGCGGCTCCACCGAAATGAAAAGCCCCGCCGATCCTCCCCGGCGGGGCCATTCATGCAACGGCTGGGAGCTGGACCCTGGCAGCCGGCAGCTAATTCAAATCCTTCCGCTTCCGCTTCGACACCTCGTCCAGGAACCGTCGCTCCTCTGCCGTAAGGCTGCCGATCCCCTTGGCGCTGATCTTGTCGAGCACCCGGTCCACCTCGGCGGTCATGGGATCGTCGTTGGCCGGCCGAGCCGCCGACCGCAGCGGCGCAGCGGAATGGGGTTCGTGTTCCCTCGAAGCCGTTTGCACCATGACCACCCTTTCAACCTGCCTGGGCTGTGCCACCGGACTTCCTCGTGAAAGGGCCGGGAGCTTGAACCAGAGGTACCCGAAGAGCAATCCCCCAAGGTGGGCCAGATACGCGACGCCGTCATTCACCACTCTCACCGCGGATAGCCACGCGAGGACGACTGTGATGGCGACGAAGGCGAGCACCAGCGTCCGGGCCCGAAGCGCGAACGGGAATGGGAAGACCATGATCTCGGCGTCAGGCCAGAGCATCGCGAAGGCGAGCGCCACACCGAGCACCGCACCCGACGCACCTAGAAAAGCGGAGACCGGGAAGCCGATCTTCGCGAGGACAAGCGAGAAGACGGCGGCGCCGACCCCGCAGTAGAGGTAATACAGAATGAACGAACGGCTCCCCATCTGGTTCTCGACCGTGGCGCCGAACATGTAAAGCGCCAGCATGTTGAGGGCGAGGTGGAGGAGGCCGGAGTGGACGAACATGTAGGTGACAAACGTCCACGGCTCACTCGAGGCCGTTCGGGGCGAGAAGGCCAGCGCCCCCAGCACCCGATCGGAGGTGAGGACGGTAGCCAGAAGCAGCTGCACCACCGCATTGACCGCGATCAGGCGGCCGACCCAGGGGGTCATGCGGCGGAAAGAGGGGCTGCTCATGGCGTAGTTGCTCAACTTGTTAGACTCAAATGACTTGAGATTTGTTCCCGCGCCGGGCTGTCCGGCAGATCAGGTCACACAACTCCGCAAACTGAATGCCTGCCGCCCGGGCGCCCTGGGGAAGCAAGCTGGTGCTGGTCAGCCCGGGCAAAGTGTTGACCTCTAAACAGGATAGGTCGCCTCCCGGTGTCAAGCGGAAGTCCACCCGGGAGTACCCGCCGAGCTTGAGACAGTCGTGGGCCAAAAGCGACACCCGCTGGCATTCCGCAGCAACCGGGGGGGGAAGGTCGGCCGGGAAGATCTCCCGCGACATGCCGGGGGTGTACTTGCACTCGTAGTCGAAAATCTCGTGCTGGGGGATGATCTCCCCCACCGGCAACGCTCGTCCCTCGAGCACTCCGACCGTCAATTCCCGGCCCGGGACGAAGGCTTCGATCATGACCTCGTCGTCGTACTTCGCCGCGAGGGTGACCGCCTCGTCGAATGCCGCGGCGCCCTTCACCACGCTGAGCCCCACCGTGGAGCCCTGCTTGGAAGGCTTCACCACCAAGGGCCAGCTCAATTGGGCGCCGGCGGTCGCGGCGGTGACCGGGGCCATCAGCCAATCGGCGGTGGCCACCCCAGCCATCCGAAAGAGGCGCTTGGAGACGTCCTTGTTCATGGCCAGACCACTGCCGAGAGGGCCACTGCCGGTGTAGGGCACACCGATGACGTCGAGGAGGGCCTGGAGGGTTCCATCCTCCCCCCGGCCGCCATGGAGCGCCAGGAAGAGAACCTCGGCCTCGCGCACCGCCGGTAGCCGGTCGAGTTCGGAGAGCAGGAACCGGCGTTCCCATTGGTCCAGTTCGGCGACGGAGGGCGGTGCGGAGCCCACGGCGCCGCGGAGCAGAGCCGCCTCTTCCCGCTCGGTCACAGCGCCGCGAATCGTGTCTACCACCAACACCTGGTGTCCCACCGACCGGAGCGCCGTGACCACCTGCACCGCGGAGGCCAGGGCCACGTCACGTTCGGCGGAGGCGCCGCCGGTGAGGACCGTGACGTGCATCCTATGGCCCTTCTCCAACGCCTTCGGGCTGCGCCAAGGGAAGAGAATGGGCCGCAGATGTCAGATGCACGCAGATATTCTTTCTGGTGTTTGAGAAGGCCAGGCGCCTGAACTGTGGTTTGGGGCCAAAATTGAAGAGCAGTCCGATTTCGATGTTGGTCGCTTTCAAGGCGTTCAGGAGTTGTGCCTCATGTGCCGGGTCGAGGCCCTTCGCGGCTTTGAGTTCGACCAAGACAGTGTCCTCGACCAGAAGATCGGCCCGGAACCTCCCGATTCGCTCCCCTCGATACCAGACCGCGATCGGAGCCTGTTGCCGAATCCCCAACCCGGCCTTTCTCAAGACCATCGCGACGGCCGACTCGTAAACCGACTCCAGAAACCCACGTCCGAGCTCATTTTAGACCTGGTAACAAGCGCCGATGATGCTCCTGGTGAGGGATTGGTGCGTGAAATCCTTGGGCGCTGACCCATCCACAGGGTGCTCTCGGTTCGAGACCGAACGAACATGTCGTGCTTTCCTGAGCGGACCATCATCATTTTTCCGCGACACACATCAGAAATCTGCGTGTATCTGCGTTCATCTGCGGCCAACGTCACCGACTTCCAATCAGTTGCTGAAGCACGTCGTACCGACTCACAATCCCGATCAGCTTGCCATCCTTCTGGACCAGCGCCGCCGGGCTCTCGCGGGTAAGGAGGGGACCGAGGCGTTCGGTGGGGCACTGGGCGTCGACCACCGGGAAGGGCGGCTCCATGACCTCTCGCACCGGCCGGTCCAGGAGCGTGGGCTGCGCCAGTGCCTTGGTCATCAGGGTTCCTTCGATGAGGCCGCCGATCGGCTTCCCATCCTCAAGCACCGGGATCTGACTCACCCCCCAGGTGGTCATCAGATTGAGTGCCTGGCGCACCGCGGCCGCCGGGGCGACGCTCACCAGTGCCGGAGCATTGTGCGGCCGCCGCTCCAGCAGCTGTTCGACGGTTACCCGAGGCGCCTCGAGCATCTGATTCTCCTGCATCCACTCGTCGTTGAAGAGCTTGGACAGGTAGCGCTCGCCGGTATCGCAAAGGATGGTCACGACCATCGCGGAGGGATCGTCGAGCTGTCGGGCGATCTCCACGGCCACTGCGACGTTGAGCCCGGCCGATCCGCCGACCAGGATCCCTTCTTCCCGTGCCAGCCGGCGCGCCATCGCGAAGGACTCCCGATCGGGGACCTGGCGGAATTCGTCGACCCAGTCCCACCAGATGGTGCTCGGGATCTTGTCGCCACCGATTCCCTCGACCTTGTAGGGATGGCCTTCACCCATTGTCTTCGTCTTGGAGTAGCCGGTGTAGAGCGAGCCCTGCGGATCGCCGGCGATGACCCGGATTTTCGGATTCTTCTCCTTGAGATACTTCCCCGCGCCGCTGACCGTCCCGCCGGTCCCCGCGGAGGCGACGAAATGGGTCACCCGCCCCTCCGTCTGAGTCCAGATCTCGGGCCCGGTGGTGGCATAGTGGGCCTCCGGATTCACCTGGTTGTAGAACTGGTTGGCCAGGATGGCCCCCGGGGTTTCCTTCACGATGTGCTTGGCCTTCATCACATAGTTATCGGGGTGGTCCGGGGGCACGGCCGTCGGGGTGATGACCACCTCCGCCCCGTACGCCTTGAGCAGGCGGACCTTCTCCTGCGACATCTTGTCGGGCATGGTGAAGATGCAGCGGTAGCCTTTGAGTGCCGCGGCGATTGCGAGACCGACGCCGGTATTCCCGCTGGTCCCCTCCACGATGGTGCCCCCGGCCTTGAGTTCTCCCCGTCCCTCCGCCTCCTCGATGATCGCAAGACCGATCCTGTCCTTCACCGAGCCGCCCGGGTTGGCGTACTCGGCCTTCCCCAAGACCGGGGTGCGAATGCCCGCCCCGATCCGGGCCAGCCGGATGAGTGGGGTCCAGCCGATGGTCTCGAGAACCGAGTCGTACGGCTTGACATGAGGAGGCGTCACGGCGTGGTCCCTCCGAGCTGAGGATGCCGGAAATGTACCGGCTGGAGGAACGTCGCGGCCACCGGCGCGCCGTTGTGGAGTGCCGGGGCAAACCGGAGCTGGGGCGCCGCGATCAGGGCCGCTGAATCCAGCGCCGGATACCCGCTCGACTCGGCGATGCTGATTGAGTCGCGGTCCACATTCCCCTCCTCGTCGGTGTGCAGCCGGAGGAGCACCTTGCCTTCGATGCCCTCTTCGAAGAGTGCGGCGGGATACTCCACCGGCGGCTCCGGATTGATGGCGACCGGCGATTGATCGCGCTTGTCGGCCGCGGGCTGGTCGGCCGGGAGCTTCACGGTGCCGGCGCGGGGGGAGCTGCACGAGAGGGCGGAGAGGGCGAAGGCGATGAAGCGGGCGGAACGGCGGAATGGCGGAACGGCGGTAGTCATCCGTCCCCGATCACTCCTCCCGCCGTCCCGTCGGCCCACGACCGACAGGGAGTCCTTTAGGGCCGTCCCGACCATCACTGCGCCTTCCTCTTCAACTCCGCCAGCCGGTTGAGGGCTTCCAGCGGCGTCATGCTGTTCAGGTCGAGCGCCTCCAGCTCCTGCACCACCGGGTGCACCCGCGACGGCTCCGAAAATAGCGCCAACTGACCGGGATCGGGCGCTGGCGGAGGGGCGCCGGGAGTGACCCGATGCTCGCCCTCCAAGGTGCTCAGGATCTGGTTAGCCCGGCGCACAATTTCCTCGGGAAGCCCAGCGAGTTGGGCCACGTGAATGCCGTAGGATCGGTCGGTGCCACCGGCTTCGAGCCGGTGCAGGAAGATGACGCGGTCCCCCGTCTCCCGGACCGCCACATTCAGATTTCGGGCATGCTGCAACTGCTCGGGGAGCTGCATCAGCTCGTGGTAATGGGTGGCGAACATTGTCTTGCAGCCGACCCGGTCGTGGAGGTGCTCGCTCACGGCCCAGGCGATCGCCACGCCATCGTAGGTCGAGGTGCCCCGCCCGATCTCATCGAGCAGCACCAGGCTCCGGGCCGTGGCGCTGTGAAGGATCGCGCTGGTTTCGCTCATTTCCACCATGAATGTGGACTGCCCGCGGGTGAGATTGTCGCTTGCCCCCACCCGGGTGAAGAGCCGGTCCACCACACCGATCGCGCCCGCCTCAGCGGGGATGAAGCTCCCCATCTGGGCCAGGACCACGCAGAGACCGATCTGCCGAAGGATCGTCGACTTGCCCGCCATGTTGGGCCCGGTCACCAGCAACACCCGCTCGGCGGGCTCGAATCGCACGTCGTTGGGGATGAATGCCTCGCGAGCCATGAGTCGCTCGATCACCGGATGGCGGCTTCCCTTCAGGACGAGGGAAAACCCCTCGTCGATCCCGGGACGCACGTACCGGTGCCGTACCGCCGCCTCGGCCAACGCGGTCCAGACGTCGAGGCGGGCCAGGGCGTGGGCTGTGCGCTGAACTCGCGCGATGGCCCCCCCGACCCGGTTCCGCAACGTGGTGAACAGCTCGGCCTCCCGCCCGGCGATCTTCTCCTCGGCGCCAAGGACCCGCGCCTCGTAGTCTTTGAGCTCGGGGGTGACATACCGTTCCGCGCCGGAGAGCGTCTGTCGCCGTTCGTAGTCCGGCGGAACCCGGGACGATTGGGCGTTGGTGACCTCGAGGTAGTAGCCGAAGACCTTGTTGTAGCCGACCTTGAGCGAGGAGATACCGGTGCGGTTGCGCTCCCGTTGCTGCAGGGTTGCGATGTACTGTTTGCCACCGTCCCGCAACGAGCGGAGTTCGTCGAGGGCGGCATCGTAGCCCACCCGGATCACTTCCCCATCCGAGAGGACGGCCGGCGGTCGCTCGGAAAGCCCGGCCGCCAGCTCCGCGGCCAGGTCGGCCAGAAGGTCGAACTCCTCCACCACTTCACCGAGCGTGGCACTCCGATCCCGTCCGGAGAGGCCGGTGAGCGCCTCGAGTACATCGGGGAGCCGGACCAGAGAGTCGCGAATGGCGCCCAGCTCCCGGGGAGTCGCCCGGCCCGCGGCCGCGCGACCGCTCAGCCGCTCGAGGTCCCGCACTCCGTCCAGCGCCTCCCTGATCCTGGCCCGTCCGCGCTCATCGCGAACACAGACTTCGACGGCGTCGAGCCGGCGGTTGATCTCCTCCGGGTCGCGGAGGGGCGAAAGCATCCAGCGCCGGAGCAGGCGGGCGCCCATGGAGGTCACCGTGCCGTCCATCACCTCGAGCAGGGTGACTCCTCGGGCACCGGCGCGGAGCGGTTCGACCAGCTCGAGGTTGCGCCGTGTCATCTCATCGAGCCACAGGTGGCGCTCGGATCGGCGGACCACCGGCCGGCGGAGGTGGGGCAATCCCGAGGGCTGAAGTTCGGTGAGGTAGCGGAGCAGGGCTCCCGCTGCGCCGATCGCCGAGGTGTCCTCCGAGCCGAGGCCCAGGCCATCGAGCGAAGCCAGGCTGAACCGGCGGGCGATCTCCGTCCGGGCCAGATCGGCGTCGAACTCCCACCGGTCGCGCGGAGTCCGCAGCACGCCGTCCTCCAGACCGATTTCGAGATCGGCCGGAGTCACCACCTCGGCCGGACCCAGCCGCCCGAGCGCCTCGCCGGCGTCCTCAGCCGGGACGGTCTCGAGGAAGAACTCTCCGGTGCTCAGATCGATCGCGGCGATTCCCATCGGCGGGCCGGCGCTCCGGCGGTCCGACGGGATGCCGCTTCCGCCGTCCCGCCCTGCCGCCGTCCCGCCATTCACCGCTGCCAAGAAGTTGTTGCGAGACCCCGACAAACAACTCTCATCGAGGATCGCGCCCGGCGTGATGGTTTCCACCACCTCGCGCCGCACGATCCCTTTGGCCAGCTTGGGATCTTCCACCTGCTCACAGATCGCCACCCGGTGTCCACCGACGATCAGCTGGCGGAGATACTCCGCAGCCGCCTTGACCGGCACGCCGGCCAGGGGGACGCCGTCGCCCCGCGAGGTGAGGGTGATGTTGAGCAGGCGGGCGGCGAGTTGGGCGTCCTCGAAGAACATCTCGTAGAAGTCACCCATGCGGAAAAACAGGATCGAGCCCTGGTGCCGGGACTTGATCTCACGGTACTGCTGGAGGAGGGGAGTGCTGGCGCCTTCGGCCACGCGTCCGGTCACGACTCTTCGACGACGTAAGGGGTACCGCCCAACTTGGCCTTCACCTTGGCGGCGGTCGCCTGCGCGCTCGCGCGATCGGGATAGTGACCGACCCGCACCTTGAATAGTCCGGCATCCTTGACCGTGTGGGAATCGAACCCGGACGCCTTGAGCGCGCTTACTACCTTGTCCGCCGCCGACTGCGTCTTGATGGCGGCCACCTGTACACTGAAGCCGGGCTTTGCGGGCGCCGGCGGGTGGGCCACCGAGTCAATTCTGGTGCTCTCGGCTGGCTGCGCGGCGAGCGCGGCACACCGATTCTGATAGTAGGTGAGCTGGTTCTGCAGTTCGATGTTATCGCCCACCTGCGCCAGTCCAGCGGCGATCCAGCGGCAGGCATCGGCCGTCTTCCTGAGGTCGAAGTAGGCCCGGGCCGCCCAATAGGCCGCGAGCGGGATGACGGTGCTCGCGGGATAGTCGGACTGGATCCGTTCGAGGTTCCGCACCGCCCCCGCCGGATCGCCTCCGGCGTAGTCCAGCATTGCCAGCCCGAGGATGGCATCGTCGGCCCAATCGGAGGTCGTGTATTCGACCGTGATCCGCTGATAACTCCGGCGCCGCTCGTCCAGGCTGCTCGCAACGATCCCCTGGGTATAGAGAATCTCGGGGTAGAGACTGTCGGTGGGCGGCGTCGCGTCGCGGAGCCGGGACACCACTGTGCGCGCCGAGTCGCTCATGCCGTCCTGCGCCAGGCGGACCGCGTCGACAAGACGGGGGTCGGTCTGAGCCGCCACCGTGGAGGCGGACCAGGCGGTAGAGGCGGCAAGGGCGGTCAAGGCCACCCACGCCCTGGCGCCCTTGAACCCTGACATAGAGCGACCAACCTCGGTTCGAAGCACCCCGAGCGCCGCTCCCGCCTCGACCGCCCTCTTCATTATGCCGCCTCCCTCTTCCACACAGTCAACTGCAACACCAGATCCGTCACCAGCCCGCGTTCGTCCGAGATCCGGGTGCTCTTGAGGGCCTGGTCGGTCTGGAGGGTTGCCCGCAGCGCGGCTTTGAGACGTGCGGCCGGCCACGCGCGGGCCCAGGCACTCCAGCGGTGGGCCTCTTCCCTCCAATTGGGAAGACCGATGGGTCGAGCCCGTCTCATCGCGTCGAACACCTGACCTTCCAGCGCGCCGCCGCGGAGTCCGCGCTGGTAATGCGCCGCCGCCAGGCTGACGCCGACCAGTGAGGTCCCCAGCGTTGTCACCAGCTTGACGCCCAACATCCCCGTCTGGTCGAGCACGGGGCCGAGAAGCCGGAGAGCCCGGGCGGGGTCGTCACCCAGGACGGCATCGCGCCAATCCCAAAGGGTCTCTCCGTGCCGCACGCCGACGAGGTTCGCCACCCCTTCGACCGTGACGGGTGTCCCCTCCATGGAGGCGCCGAGTTTCTCCAGCTCGATCTTGATGCTGGCCAGGTGGTAGTCGCAGGCGACCGCCAGGTGCTCCGCCGCTCCTTCGGCGAAGATTACTCCCGCCGCTTTGGCCCGAAGCAGGAGCCACTTCGCGACCCGCTCAGGGGTAAGCGCCCCCACATGTACCGCGAAAGCCAATCGAGCCAAGTCAGCCTCCGGCTGGTCGGCGCCGGCGGACTCGAGGAGAACGAGCACGAGCTCCTCCGAGGGATGCTCCAGGTACTTGAGTAGGACCGCCCGGGCCTTGGCTTTCTTTTTGAGCGCTTCGATTTCACGAAGGAACACGACCCGGCGCCCGGCCATCATGGGGAGGGTGTTAAGCAAGGTATGCAGCTCCTCGGGATCCAGCTGGCCCGCACTGCGCTGCTCGAAATTGAAATCCCGCCAGGACGGGTCGAGCGCGAGGTCGAGAATCGACCGCGCGGCTTCCTCCTTCAGGGCGTCCTCGGGACCCGACAGGTAGTAGACCGGCGCCAGCTCCCCCTTGCTCAGGGATCGGAGCAGCAGGTCGTAGGTCTGCCGGGGCATGTGGGGAATTGTACCGCCGCGAGGCGGGTCCTGAAAGCGGTGAAACCGGAGTTCAGCGAGAGGGAACGAAACTCACGAAGGGGATACCGGCGCGGGCCAGCGGCTTGGCGACAATCGGCGGATCGCCCTCGGCGACCGCGGTGGCGACCACATGGGGACGTCGGACCGCCAGGAAGACCAGGGCCAGCGCGAGGACCGCCATGGCCGTCGCCACCATTGGGGCCACCCGACGGGTGCCGCGCTCGGGAAAGACCTCAGAGAGCGCGAGCCGTTCCCGGAGCGTCCGCTCGAAGTCGGGCGAGGGGACCATCGGGTCTCCCCGAAGGGTCTCGACTCCCCAACGTACTGCGGCATCGTGGGCGCGGCACTCGGGGCAGGCCGCGATATGGTCGTCCATGGCGGCAGCCAGCACCGGCTCGGTCCCGTCCCGGTAGGCCGAGTAGTTGTCTAGAAAGTCGTTACAGCGCATCGATTTTCGGCGTCAGGGTTCTACAAACTTAATAACCCGGAGAGGCCAAAAAGTGCCATTTGGTTCTCGAATTGGGCTTTGCCACAGGGCAGGTCACGAAATGAAACACCTAGTCGAGTAGTGGACGGATCAGCTCGGCGAAAGAGTGTCGTGCCCGGTTGAGCCGGCTCTTCACCGTCCCGATGTTGCAACCGACGATCTCGGCGATCTCCTCATAGCTCTTCCCTTCGAGCTCCCGCAGCACGAACACCTCGCGGTGGTGTTCTCCCAGCTTCGCGACGGTATCATCCACCAACTCCCTGAGTTGGTTGCGGCTATAAACCTCGTCGGGGCGGCTGGTCTCGTCCTCGAGCTGAAGGGGACGGGCTTCCTCTTGCCAGAGCTGCTTGATGGATTGAAACAGGATGAAGGGACTGCGACTGCGATTGCGGAGTTCGTTCTTGGCGAGATTTGAAGCGATGGTATAGACCCAGGTGGAGAACTTCTTGGAGGGATCGAAGCGATGGAGGTGGCGATAGATCCGGATGAACGCCTCCTGCACCAGGTCTTCAGCCCTCTCCCGGTCGCCGATCATCCGATACACGAAGTTGAGCAACCGGGTCTGATAGCACGCCACAATGAGGGGGAAGGCGTGGGAATCCCCCCGGAGGTGGGCGGCGATGAGCGCCGTCACCTCGGCATTGTTGCCCCACTCGGATTTCGGATCGCCACCAGCGTCAGAACTCGCCGCCGCCGGACGATGGGTCAGGGTCGCCACGCCAACTTCCTCTCGAACCTATGGTCGCACAAAACACTCCACATACATCAAGGCGGTCAACGTCTTGCCATCCTGGATAGTGCCATGCGCCACCATGTCCATGATCTCCGACCACCGCTTGGTGTGCATTTCCAGGAACTCATCCGGTTCCCGCCGGTGCTGTCCCTCTCTTAATCCGCTCGCCAGGAACAAATGGATCTTTTCGTCGGTGAAACCCGGTGTCGTGAAGAGCGCGGTAAGCGGCTGAAACCGCTCGGCCGTCATGCCGGTCTCCTCCAATAACTCGCGACGGGCGCAGGCCTCGGGTGCCTCCCCCGGATCGAGCCGACCTGCCGGAACCTCCCAAATGTACCCTTCCGCGGCGTGCCGGAACTGGTAAAGCAGTACCACCCGTGGGTCCGACCCGTCCGGTGCATCCACGAAGGGGACCACCGCCGCTGCCCCGGGATGACGCACCATCTCCAGCTCGCTACTGGATCCGTCGGGCAACCGCACCGTATCTACGTCGAGATTGATGACGCGGCCGGAGTAGCGTCGTGCACTGGAGAGGAGAGCCATGGGGCCGTCGGGTGGGGCGTCTGGCCAACCCCCGGTGCACGATGGCCTCAACTATGGAGGTCGGGACCGGAGGGCACAAGACACCGGGTTGGTTGCTGACGCTCTCACTTCAGGGAAAGTGCATAACTGCATAGGACGCGGGTCTTTCCCGGCCTAGATCATCGCCCGCACCCACGCGACAGGCACCTTGAACGCCTCGGCCGCGAAGTAGAGCCACTCCTGCCGACTGCCCCTGGCGATCGGGCTGTCCGGTGTCGGCGAGGTGAACGCCACCAACCCTGCCCCGCGGGCCTCGAGCCGGAGCCGGCACATATGGAAAGGGTCGCTCACCAACAGAACACTGGCCTGTCCCTGTCGCTGAAGCCAGTCCGCCACGTCCGCGATGGAGGCCTGGGTGGAGTGACCCGCGGGAAGGGCCACGATCATGTCGTCGGGCACCCCCAGAGACTGCAGGTATCGCTGGCCCACGACCGCTTCGCTGACCGTATCGCCACGGGCGGTGGCGCCAGTGACGACGATGCGAGTGGCGTAGCCAGCGGCGTAGAGCGCGTGGGCGTGGTCCAGTCGGGCCCGCAGGACCGGCGAGGGCCGGCCGTTGTAGTGGGCGGCCCCCAGGACGACGATCGCATACACCGGCCGGCGCTGGTCCTCGCGGCTCACCTGCACGACGCTCAGGAGGGCGAGTAGATAGATCAGGAGTGCGCCGAGGGTGAGAACACCAAGTGCACGGCGCGGGCGCTTCACAAGTCGAAGCCCTGGCCCTGTTTCGGGATCACGACCTGCGATATCCCCTCCTCATGCAGGATAGTCGCCATGGCGGCGGCCGGGCCGGGCTC
>JBGPJS010000031.1:0-15074 GCA_041485505.1 Gemmatimonadota bacterium
GCCGGGCCCGAAGCAATCGCCCACCAGCGGTAGAGACCCGGCGGAGCCGGGCCCGCGGCAACCCCTGCGGTTGGCCCGCGAGGGTGAGAGATTGCTTCGTCGGCCCGGTTGCGACCGAGCGACCCTCGGGCGCGCCTCTAATCAACCGGGCGCCCCGGCGACCGAAGGGAGTCCCTTTAGGGGCCGCGAGGGAGTCCTTTAGGGGGGCCTCCTTGCAATGACAGAAGGAGCGGGGAACAGGGAACGGGGCGGGAAGTGCTGAGTGTTGAGTGGTCGGAGTCAGAACCGTTGTGACCCCCGCGCTGGGACTCAGCACTCAGTACTCGGCACTCATTTCTTACTTTCCCGCGCCGGCGTCAAAATTCGGCAGTCAGGACACTATTCGATCACAATTCGATCACAACTCCCGGAAGGTGTGCCCCGCATGCAGTGGAATGGCACGCCAGACCGGAAGGTTTTCCCCCGCGAACGGCATCGGGTCTCTTGGGGGTGAGATCCCGGAGGGTCTGCTTGTTCAGGGCCAGCTTGGACTTCCGCGTGCTGGGCTTGGCGGCGGACTTGCCGGGCTTCTTGGTGCTCATGGGTCCCTCCTGAAGGGGAATCGTCGGGCTCAATTCCAATATCGCATATGGGGGGGTAGACCCGACAGGGGTTGGGGACCGGGAGGGGCAGGGGGCTGACGGACGGTCGGGCGAACGGACGGCGAACCGCAGGAATGGGGAACAGGAACGGGCGCTTCAATATGAAGGCAGGTCCCGTTCCCATTCCCCGTTCCTGTTCGCCTTTCCCCGGAGTCTGTCGGGAGTGAGCCGGCATTTGCGATCACTATAGTACCGGGGTCCAAGGTCCGGACTGGTGGGGCGAACCGTCAATCCAGGAGGCAGGTATGGGCACGAGCAAGAAGGGCCACAAAGGCGCGAAGTCGGAGGGAGTCAACTCGGTGGAGCTGCGGAATCTCGCCAGCAAGGAGCTGGAGAATCGACAGGCAGACGCGGTTCGCGGTGGCAAGGGCGTCGATCATTCTGAATTGCTGATCACCAAGGTTATCGACAAGTCATCGCCTTGACGCCGCGCAGCCATCGGCCTTGGGTGGTCGTTCGCTTCGCCTCTTCTGTCATTGCGAGGGCCCCGGCGGAGCCGGGCCCGCGGCAATCCCTAGGTTGACCCGCGAAGGGTGAGAGATTGCCACGTCGGCGCTTCGGGCCTCCTCGCAATGACAGAAGATCGGATCGCCGATGTCCCCTGTGCCCTCTGTGTTTCGTCCGGGTTCCGCCAAACACATGATCAGGTTCCCCCACCTTCCTTTAGCGGGCCTCCTCGCAATGGCAGAAGGGTGGAATCCGCTATATTCCGAGCCGACTTGCTCTCCAAGCTTTCCTCCCCGGAATCATGCACTGGTCGCTGAGGTCTACCAGGAGGTCGTCGTGCCCCATTCGCCCCTCGCCGACTCGGTGGCCACGCTCCGTGGCGTCATCCAGCTCATCGACAAGCTCAGTGCCGGCGACCTGCCGCCCGACGGCCTGGCCGACCTGAAGAACGCGGTTGACGACCTCCGGCTCAAACTCTGGTCCATCCTGATGGCCGATGACGCGCAGGACTACCAGGCCTACCGCCGGCGGTTCCGTCTCCAGCGGGCGACGGAGATCTGCCGGACCGTGGTGGCCGATCTGCGGGACGAACGGCATACCTGGACCCAGGCCGATGTCGCCGACCTCGCCGCGGTGGTGCAGGAACTCGGGGCGCGCCTCGCCAAAGGACCCCGCCCCGCGAGCGCATGAGGAGCCACTCTACGCTGGCCGTGTTGTCGATCGCCTTATCGCTACCTGCCGGAGGTTTCAGGTGCCGAATGGATCGGTGAGTGTCGCGCTGTTGGTGCTGATCGCAGCCCCGCTGGCCGCCCAGAGCGAGGCCGAGCTCAAGGCGTACTTCGAAGGCAAGACAGTGACCGTGAAGCTCGACATGCCGGCCACCGACGACGGCGTCGATCTCTACCCCGGGCACCAGCCCGCCATCGAATTCAGCAAGTACGCCGCCCGCATCAAGAAATACGGTGCGGCAGTTCACGCCGGCGACCCCATCATCGTCACCAAGGTCAAGGTCAAGGACAAGCTGATCGAGTTTCAGCTCGGCGGCGGCGGCTTTGGTACCTTCTGGGACAACACCAGCACCAGCGTGAACTTGCCCTCGGCGCCGAAAACCCAGCGGGAGAAAAATCTGGAGCAGGACCTCAAGACGGCGACCGACCCGGCCAAGCGGCGCGCCATCACCGAAGAGCTGGATGGTCTTCGGAAGGATCGCGAGCGGGAGGACGCCCGGAATCAGGCCATCGCGGCGGAAGCGGAAGAAAAGAAGCGGGAGAACCTGCGCCAACAGGCTCAGGAGTCGGGGTCGCGGTTCAACCTGCGCTACTCCGGCAACGTTCCCGCCGAGGCGCTCACCCCGGAAGCGGTCATGCAGGCGTTGGCTGACTACGTGGACTTTACCGGCAGGGGTTCCGCAGCCGAAGCCGCCACCTCGGCGACTTCAATGAACTGCCCACCCATGAGCACCGGAGTCCTGTCGCTCAGGAAAGGCCTCACTCTGCAGGAGACGGAAGCGCTGCTGGGTCGGCCCGAGCAGACTGGCGACCGCAAGGAAGGAAATCTCAAGGTCACCACCGCAGTCTATACCAAGGACCAGAGCCGAATTGAAGCGGAGTTCGTGGAGGGGGTCCTGGTTCGGTATAGCATCACCTCGAACTGACATAAGGCCTCGCCGCTGCCAACCTTGCTTCACCTCTGGCTTCTCGCCGCGTTGACCAGCTTTCTGATCGGCGAGGGACCCGCGCGAAGCCGGGCGCTCCTGGGCCTGGCCGCCTCCGGGCTGGGGGTAGCGAGCCTGGCCGTCAATCCGGGGCCGCTCCCGCTGAGCAACCTGCTCGACCCGCGGACCACGGCGGCACTGCCGCCATCTTTCGTCGCGATGAACAGCGGGCTCCTGCTTCTTGGGGCGATTCTCGGGATCCTGGCTGGCTTCCGTTCACTCCGGGAGTGGACCGTGGGCGCCACCCTTTCGCGCGCCGCCGCGATTCTCTCGCTCGCGACGTCGGGGTTGCTCCTGGGGGTAGCGGTGGTCCTGGTGGGATTCGAATCGGTCTGGCGCGCGGGATTGGTGGCGGGTGGCGTCGCCCTTATCGCCTGGGCAGGCCACCTCGGCGGACGAGCGGGGCACCTCGGCCGATGGATCCGCTGGATCGATGAGCGGTGGCTCGATCGGCCCAGGCCACTGGAAATCTCCCGTTCCTCCGGCTCCGCCGGCGACGGAAAGCTCCTGGCCCTGGTCTGCCTCGGCGGGATCGGCGCCATCTGGGGTCGGCACCTGGCGGTGGTTCTCCTCGGTGCCGTAATCGCGGCGGTTTCCGCGGACCGCCTCGATCGCGGCCGTGACCCGGGTCGCTTCCCGACCGTCTCGCTCCTGATGCTCAGTCTGGCGCCGTTCGCATGGCTTCTCACCACTATCGCCGGGCCCACGGGACTCTCGCTCTCCGCGCTGGGTGAGGCGCCGATCAGCCAAGCCGCGGAAATTCTGCTGCTGCCGCCACTGGCGCTCTCGGCGTGGGGGTTGATCGGACTCTGGCCGTTGCACGGTCTGGTTCCCGGCCCGATCCTGGCGCCGATAGGGTGGGCCCTGCTCGCTCGCCTGGGCCTGGGTCTGGTACCCGAGGGCGTCGCCCATTGGCGGCCGGTGCTGTTTCCCCTCGCGGCGATCGGGATCTGGCACGGCGCGGTAAGCCGGCGACCAGCCGCAGCGATCGCCGGTCTCGGGGTCATCGGCGTCCTGACGGGCGTCGAACCGGGGTCTCGGGCCGGTATTGGGTTACTCTGTGTGGCGGCAGGGATGGCCGCCGCGCGACGGTTTCGCTTCCCGTCGAAGACGATGCCCTGGCTTTCGGCGCTGGTGGTGCTGCCGGCGTGGGCGGTCCTCCAGGCGCTCATCGGTGGTCTGCAGACCGAGGCGGTGTACTCGGTGATCGCGTGGGCCGGCGCCGCGGCGGCCCTCAGCAACCATCCACAGGTGCCGGAACGGCGTTGACCCTCCTCAGACTCCGGTCCATATTTGGCCCCACCCAAGGACCCATTGCCCGCAGTTCAGGAGATTCAACTCGTCAGGAGCCTCTCATGGCGTTCACCCTGCCCCCGCTTCCCTATGCCTACAACGCGCTGGAGCCGCACGTCGATGAGCAGACCATGCGGATCCACCATGACAAGCATCACCAGGCCTACGTCGATAACCTGAACAAGGCCCTGGAGCCGCACGCCGATCTGCAGAAAAAGTCGCTCGAGGAGCTGATCTCGGGCATCGACGCCCTTCCGGAGTCGATCCGGACTCCGGTGCGCAACCACGGCGGTGGTCACCACAACCACACGATCTTCTGGGAAATGATGGCGCCGGGCGGTGCCAAGGAACCCAGCGGCCCCTTGCCGGCGGCCATCGAGAAGAGCTTCGGGGGCTTTGCCTCATTCAAAGAGCAGTTCGCCAAGGCGGGCGCGGGGCGCTTCGGCAGCGGCTGGGCCTGGCTCACCCTCGACCAGGCCGGGACCCTCGCGGTCGAGAGCACGCCCAACCAGGACAGCCCCATCATGGCCGGGAAAACGCCTCTCCTGGGCTGCGATGTCTGGGAGCACGCCTACTATCTCAAGTATCAGAACCGCCGGCCCGACTACATCGCCGCGTGGTGGAGCGTGGTGAATTGGAGTGACGTCGGAAAGCGGTACGAGAAGGCCAGGAAGTGAGGGAACCGGGAACGGGGAACGGGGAACAGGGAGCGGGAGTCCTCTTCGCCGACCCGTTCCCCGTTCTCCCGTTCCCCGTTCCCCGTTCAAACCTCAACTGAGCGGTTTCATGCCCCTGCCCCCCATCGGCTCCCCCGCGCCCGATTTCACGCTGCCGTCCACCGCCGGCTCGGACCTGACCCTGTCGAAACTCAAAGGGAAAAACGTGCTGCTCGCGTTCTACCCCCTCGCCTTCACCAGTGTCTGCACCACCGAGATGTGCGCGTTCACGAGCGATGTCTCCCAGTTTCAGGGAACCGACACGGTGGTGCTTCCGATCTCCGTGGACTCCATCCCCACGCTGAAGGAGTTCAAGTCCAAGGAGAAGATCTCGCTTGACCTGCTGAGTGACTTCAAGCGCGAGGTGAGCCGGACGTATGGTACCCTGCTCGAGGACAAGTTTTTCTCCAATCGTGCCTACATCCTGATTGACCGCACCGGTGTGGTGCGCTGGACGTTCGCCGAAGCCACCCCCGGAACCCGGCGGGAGAATGCGGAGCTGCTGGCCCAGGTGAGGAGTCTTAGCTAGACGGAGAGGTGGGAGATGTCGGAGAGGGCGGAGAGGCAGTCGAAGCCCGATCAGCGCTCGGCGCTCTAGGAAGGACTACATCCCCCTACCTCTTGTCCTCTCTGACGTCTCCGACCTCTCCGCCCTATGACCTCCCTCACCCGCACCGACAAATGGTACATCGGCTCCGGCGACGGACTGGTCTGGGCTCCTCCGTTTCCTTCGTGGCATGACACCCCCGGCTTCTGGGACGAGGCCCATCTGGCGCAGCACCGGATCGGTCCGCTTTTCACGGTGAGCTTTGCCGACGCTCGGGGCAATGCCTCTCTCCCGCGCGCTTCGCGATCCACCTGGACCCCCGCCTCTCTTCACCTTCGCTACCGACTGTCGACCGGGCTCCAGGCCGTGGAGCTCCGATCGGCCCCGGGCGACCGGATCCTCGCCTCGGAATGGTCACTGCGGAATCGGAGTCGTCGCAGGTTGGTCGTCCACGTGATCGCCTGGGTGGCCATTGATGGCGAAGTCATCGAAGACGATGGCGTTGAGCCACTGCCGGAGGGTATCCGGGTAGTCCGCTCCGTGACCGACCGGAAGAATCGGTCCGCCAGGATCCGGCTCGAGTATCGCCTCACCCCGGGCCACCTGACCTGGGCGGCCTACCGATCGGAGCACAGCGGCAATGCGCCCGACTTCACGCTCACTCCGTTTTTCGACCGCTGGCCCTCCGAGGGCGGACTGCGCGACGAGCGCCACCTGGGGGGAATCGACCGGCGCGGCCTGGTGTACGCCGGGCTGCATCGTCGGTTTGTGATCGGTCCCGGGCACTCGACGGGGTTCCGAATCTCGGTGCAGGTCACGCCGGCCAGCCTGCCGGTGCCGCGTCCGGAAACCCGTTCTCAAGGCGGGTCTTCCGCCCGCACGGCCCTCCAAGGGTGGAATCGCTTCCGCGCGGCCCTTCCCACCTTCGAGTGCGGCAATCCGGCCTTTACCGCCTACTGGTGGTATCGCTGGTATGGCCTTCGGCTCAATGCCGTCCCCGCGGGCCTCGGTCAATACACCCACCGTTCGGTGTGCGAGGGGATCGGCTACTTCCACCAGCCGATCAGCTATTCCGCCATGTGCCACGCCCGCGAAACTCGCTGGGCCAACGACCCCGCTTGGCCGCGCGGCGTGATTCACACCTTTCTTGATCGGCTCAAGGACGACGGCGGCATGCATGGCCGGGTCTATCTGGACCATCTGCGGGAGACCGACTTCTATCACGCCGATTGGGGCGGGGCCATCGCCGATGTGGACGCAGTGCACCCGGATCCGAGGTGGCTTGCCGATATCTATCCCGCGGTCGCGCGCTACGCCGGATGGCTCCAGCGGACCCGGGACACCGATGGCTCGGGGATGCTGGATGTGACGAATCAGTACGAGACCGGGCAGGAATACATGTCGCGCTACGAGGCAGTCGATCCTGATGCCGATCGTTTCGGCTGGGAAAACCGAATCCGCCTCAAGGGTGTCGATGTGACGGTCTACGCCTACCGCCTCTTCCGGCTCCTGGCCGCGATCGCTCCGGAGGACGCCGTCCGCAGGCAATGGCGCTCCAGTGCCGAGCGGACCCGGGCGGCTCTGCGGGAACGAATGTGGGACCCAGCCCTCGGCATGTTCTCCGACGTCAACCCGGCGAGCGGTGAGCGGACCCGGGTGAAGGCCGCGGTTTGCTTCTATCCCTACCTGACCGACGTCGTCGACGCCGGACATCTCGAGGGGTTGGCCCGCCACCTCTTCAATCCGGAAGAATTCTGGACCCCGTTTCCGGTTCCCAGCTCGAGCGTGGATGATCCCCGATTCAACCCCGATGCGGAATGGAAGGGGAAGCGGCATGTTTGTCCCTGGAACGGCCGGGTCTGGCCGATGACCAACAGTCATCTGATCGATGCACTGGCGCGGGTGGTACGATGGCACCGCCCCGACTGGGCGCCGAGACTGGTGCACTTCCTCACCCGATTCGTTCGGATGATGTCGTTTGACCAGGATCCGGCGCGCCCCAACTGTTTCGAGCACTACCATCCCTTTACCGGGCGGGGGAGCCGCTACCGGGGAATCGATGACTATCAGCACTCCTGGGTCAACGACCTGCTGCTGCGGCACGTGGCCGGCCTGTTGCCGCGCGGCGTCGAGGGGTTGATGATCGACCCCTTGCCGTTCGGGATCGATCTCGCCTTGCGCGGCGTCCGGGTTGCCGGACGGAAGATTGATCTGACGATTCGTGGCGGTGAGTATCGGCTCCGGATCGACGGACGAGGCGCGGGGCGCGGCCGAGTCGGTAACGAGCTGGTCGTCCCATGGTGAGGCGGGTCGCTCTGGTGGCCTCGGGCGCCGAGGGCGAAGCGGCGCTGGCCTGGCTGGAGACTCTCCCTGGCGTCACGGTGGTGTCGCATCGGGACTTCGCGGCCGTCGACCTCGAACACGCGGACCTGGTCTGGGTTCACGGAGAATATCACGCCAGTCGCACGCTGATTCCCTGGCTCCAGGAGGGCGGCCGGGTGCTGGCGTCGCTCGACGCGGCGATCATCGCGTCGGGGCTTGGAATCGAGTCCCACCCTCCCGACGAACGTCGCGAGGGTCACTGGCGCCACGCCGCCGATGAGTTCCATCTCGACCAATTCAAATCCTTCAAGGCCTTTCCCCACATCCGCGGCCTGGCCGCGTTCGGTCCCCATCCGCTTTTCGAGGGGCTGGATCAAGGCACCTACGTCTGGGCGCCTTCCGAGGGGGAGGAGTTCATCGAGCGGGCGTACGTCGCCTCCCGGCCGGCGACCGGGGCCGTGGTGGCGGTAGAGCGCTCATTCATTCATTTGAACGCTGAGCGGGTGGTGGCCTGGGAGCACCAGGTTGGAGGCGGAGGCATTCTGAGCCTGGGCGCGTTCATCTATCTCACCGCGCCCGACGAGTTGCTGGCGCGCCAGCTTCGCGCGATGCTCGCCAACGCGATAACCGGCGATGCGATTCCGCATCGTGATCGGCCAGTGCCGGTTTCCACCTGGCCGATCCCGGAACGGTTCGATCCTACTCGCGGAGCGCAGCCGACCCGGGTCCCCCGGGTGCCAGATCTCGATGGGCCGTGGATCCCCTCCCGTTCACCCCTCTCGATCGAATCGCCGGCCACTGATGACGATCCTTGGACCCTGGCTGGTCGCCGGATGCTCCTGATCGGTGGTGAGCGGAGCGGGCTTCACGAGGCCTGGTCGCATCCGGTCCGGATAGCATGCGACGTCCGGCTCACCTTCGCCGGCGGCGAGCCCGAAGTCGCCGGCGTCAGGGTAGCGCCGGATGAGATTGTCCGGACCATTCGGGTCGGCCCCCATACGGTCACCGAACGCTGGTCCACCGCACTCGAACTTCCCGTGCTGATCTGGGATCTGGAAGCCGATTCGGAAGTGCCGATCCAGCTCGACTGGGTCACCGACTTCCGGCGGATGTGGCCCTACCCGCCCGGAGTCTATGGCGATCTCGGCTTCGATATCGAGCCGGGAACCCACCGCGCCTGGCTCGGTGCCGCATTCGGCTCGGTACAACTGGTGGTGTCGGTCATCGGGGGAGCGCTTCGGTCGGTGAGTGACGAGAGCCGGTTGGAATCGCCGGCCTTCCGCTTCACCTGCGCCGGCGCGGGCCGCCTTCGCGTGGTCCTCATCGCCGCCACCGACAGCGTGGACCTCGAGCGCACCCTGCGCTCCCTCGAGCGCAAGCGCCTGCCAGGAGTGCGGGAACAGCGGATTCAGCAGGCCGCCCAGCTCCGCGAACACGGGACCGCCATCGAGTGCCCGGACCTGACGCTGATGCAGGCCTTCGAGTGGGCCAAGGTCAGGGTGGACAGTTTCATCGGGGAGACGCCGGGCGTGGGCCGATCCCTGCTCGCGGGTTACGCCGCCTCGCGCCCCGGCTGGGGAGACGGCCGACCGGGCTACGGCTGGTATTTCGGTCGGGACGCCTGTTGGACTGCCTATGCGCAGCTGGCCGCGGGCGATCGTGAGGGCCCGCGCGATGTGCTGAAGTTCCTTTCCCGCAATCAGGACGTCACCGGGAAGGTGCTTCATGAGTACACCACCAGTGGCTTGGTCCACTACGACGCCGCGGATAGCACCCCGCTCTACCTGCTCCTGGCCGGACGTTACGCGGCGTGGACCGGCGACCTCGAGTATCTGGCCCGGCATTGGGACAGTGTCGAACGAGCCTATCACTTCTGTCTGGAAACCGATACCGACGGCGATGGTCTGATCGAGAACCACCGGGTGGGGCATGGTTGGATCGAACATGGCCCCCTGGGCGGCGCCTTCGTGACGCTCTATCTGGCCGCCTGCTGGGTCGCGGCGCTGGAGGCAGTCGAGCCGGTGGCCGAAGCGCTCGGTCACGCGGCGCTTGCCACCGAAATACGGCGCCATGCCGATCGGGCCCGGGAGACGGTCGCGAGAAGATTCCGCAGCGACGGCGAGTACGCCCTCGGTCTGTACGAGGATGGGACCCCGCAGCGCCACCGTACCGCCATGCTTGCGGTGCCGATCCTGCTGGGACTGGTGCCCCCGGACGAGGTTCAAGGATGGTTCGATGCGGTGGCGGGGGAGGGGTTTACGGCGCCGTGGGGGGTGCGGATGATTCCACGCGACGATCCCCTCTTCGATCCCGCCGGCTACCACTTGGGTGCCGTCTGGCCGCTGTACACCGGCTGGGCCAGCCTCGCCGAGTGGAGGGGTGGTCGCCCGAAGGCCGCCCTGATACACCTCCGCGCCAACGCGGGGCTGGTCCGCGAGAGAGCCAAGGGGGCATTCGATGAAGTGATGCATGGCACCGAACACCGAGCCGCTGGAGTCTGTCCCGACCAGGCCTGGTCCGCGGCCATGGTGCTCTCCCCTACGATTGAGGGACTCTGGGGTGTAGTGCCGGATGCGCTGGAAGGAGCGGTAAGGCTGGCGCCGCATTTCCCCGAGGAATGGGATGCGATGGCCCTCAAACGACTGCGGGTGGGCCGGACGACACTCGATATCTCAGTGCGCCGCCGTCCGGGCCGGGTGGTGGCCAACCTGGTCCGGAGTGCTGGACCTCGCGTCCACGTCACGCTGAGCCTGGCCGGCATCGGCGCTCCATCCGCCATCGAGTTGGATGAACTGGCGATCGCCGGAGAGCGGGTGGCGTTCGATGCGGAGGGGCGACACGAGATTGTCTATCACGAGTAGTTCGGTTCCGAGTTCCGAGTGCCGAGTGCCGTGTTCCGAGTTCCGAGTTCAGAGTCTTGTAGTTCCGGGTTCCTGGCTTGGAGTTGAGGCTCGCGGGCGCGATCTTCGAGGCAGGAACTGGGGATGAGGAGCGGAGAAAGCTCGGAACTCAGAACTCAGAACTCGGAACTATTTGTTCAAGTTCAAGACCAACATCCTCGGCTCGCTCATGTCCTCCATGGCGTAGCGCAGTCCCTCCCGTCCGAAGCCTGAGTCCTTGACCCCGCCGTAAGGGAAATTGTCCACCCGAAGGGTGGGGAAATCGTTCACGATGACCCCACCGACCTCGAGCGCGTTGAAGGCTTCGAAGATCCGGTTGACATGGTGGGTGAATATTCCGGTCTGGAGTCCGAAGTCGGAGTCGTTCACTTCTTCCAAGGCGCAGGTCCAATCGGTGTAGGGAGAAATCGTGGCGACCGGACCGAAGATCTCGCGGCACGACACCTTGGCGTCCTTCGGCGGATTGGCGATAACGGTCGGGGCGAGCAGGTTCCCGGTGCGCTTGCCGCGCAAAAGTATCTGGGCCCCGCTCTGGGCGGCCTCCTCGATCCAGGATTCGACCCGGTCCGCGGCACCCCGGTCGATCAGCGGGCCCACCACCGTCCTCTCGTCCATGGGGTCTCCCACGGCCAGGGCGGCGGACGCAGCCACGAATTTCTTCACGAAGCTCTGGTAAACCGGCTGGTGCACCAGCACCCGTTGGACCTTGATGCAGACCTGTCCGGCGTAGGCAAAGGCACCGACCGCCAGGCGCTGCGCCAGCCAGTCGAGATCGCCGGCATCTTCGTGAACCACGGCGGCGGCGTTCCCGCCCAGCTCGAGGACCACCTTCTTCTTGCCGGCGACATTCTTGAGGTGCCAGCCTACCGTCGGGCTCCCGGTGAAGGTCAGGAGCGCAAAGCGGGGATCGCTCGCCAGTCGTTCGGCCAATGGAATCGGCAGGTGGAGCACGCTGCAGGCGCCCGGCGGCGCGCCACACTCCGCCAGAATCACAGCCAGGCGAAATGCCATCTGGGGGCATTGCGGTGGTGGCTTGACGATCAGCGCGCTGCCGACGGCGAGCGCCGGAGCCACCTTGTGGGCCAGCAGGTTGAGCGGGAAGTTGAACGGTGAGATGGCGCTGATCGGCCCCACCGGGAAGCGGTGGACCAGGCCGGTCATCCCGGCCGCGCGGCTGTCCAAATCGATCGGGACCACCTCACCCCCGAAGCGCCTGGCCTCATCGGCCGCGAGGGAAAAGGTCATGATCGCGCGATCGACCTCTCCCAGCGCCTGGCCGATCGGCTTGCCGCAGGAGGCGGCTAGCTCGAGCCCCAGAGGCTTCCGGTCCGCGGTGAGCCGGGCCGTGACGCGGGTCAACAGGTCGTGGCGGGCATGCCGCGAGAGCGCCCGCATCTGCCGGAACCCCTTTTGTGCCTCCGCGATCGCGGTCTCGAGATCGTCCGCCGTCGCCTGCGCGACCTCCGCGGCGGGCTCATCGGTGTAGGGGTTCCGCACCACGTCGAGCCGGCGGCTGCCCAGGGGAACCGTAGCGCCGGCGATCCAAGGGGGGAACTGGGGGACAGGCATGAGTCGGATCCTCCCGTACTGCTCTTGGGGGCGCCGTTCGTGAGACCGGGCTTGCGCTGGTCGAGACCGCAAGGAACTTACATCCGTTCACCGGTCACGCTATCCTCCGTCTATTCTCCATTCGATAGTGCAGAGACCCGATGCGTCCCATGCCCCGAGCCGCGCTCCTGCTCTCCCTCGCTCTCGCCTGCCGGCTGGAAGAACACGTCCCGTCCGGGCGCCTGCGGGATGAGGCCGAGATCCGGATCGTCTTGGCGAAGTACTTCGAGGGACGCTCCAAAGCCGATGCCGCCGTCTGTGCCGCCACGGTCTGGCCCGGGGCCCGCCTCAGTGTGGGCTCGGTTGCCCAGGGCCGGGACCGCACCCCGGGCGTGGTACCTCTCGATGCCCTTCGGGACTGCGCTTCCGGCACGCTGCCGTTCGGCCCTTTGGCGCGGGACACCAGGATGCTCCGGGCCGATCTCCGGGTCGAGCGCGACCTCGGCTTGGCCTGGGTCGCCATCCTGAGCCGCCAGGCCCAACCCGTGGCGGTCGATCTCGAGAGCAACGAGGTCATCGCCTTCTCGAGAATCCAGGGGAAATGGCTCATCTCCGGTGTGACCATCACCTCCGGTGACGGGCGCTGAGACCGACGGCATGGCCTCTGTGTCCCTGCGCCATCTCAGCAAGACCTTCACTCCACCCACTCCAGTCCTCGACGATATCTCGCTTGAGGTTCGGGACGGCGAGTTCGTCGCCATCCTCGGACCGTCGGGGTGTGGCAAGAGCACCATTCTCCGCTGCCTCGCCGGCCTCGAGGCGCCCACCTCCGGGGACCTGCTGATCGGCGACCGCCGGGTCAACGACATCCCGCCGGCCGAACGGGACGTGGCGATGGTCTTCCAGAGCTACGCGCTCTATCCCCACCTCACGGTGCAGCAAAACCTCGAGTTCCCGCTCCGAATGCGGCGGGTCCCTGCCCCGGAGCGGCCCCGCCGGGTCGAGGCGGTCTCCACTCGGCTCGGCCTGGCAGACCTCCTCGACCGGATGCCGGCGCAGCTTTCCGGTGGCCAGCGGCAACGGGTTGCGCTGGGCCGAGCGCTGGTGCGGGAGCCGGCGGTATTCCTGTTCGACGAGCCCCGCGCCAATCTCGACGCAACGCTCAGGGTTCAGCTCCGCTCCGAGCTGATGGCGCTGCATGCCTCCCTCGGCGCCACGATGTTGTTCGTCACCCACGATCAGGCCGAGGCCCTCACCATGGGACAACGCCTGGTGGTGATGCATCAGGGACGGGTCCAGCAGGTCGGAACTCCCGGAGAGGTGTATGATCGGCCGGTGAGCGTCTTGGTGGCGCGGTTCGTGGGGACCCCGGGGATGAATGTGGTCGGCGGACAGGCGGGCAGGCGGGCGGGCGGGCGGGGATTCATTGGGGAAGGTCTCTCTGTTGACCAAGAACCGCCCGACGGTTCCACCCAGCTGGGAGTGCGGCCTGAGTGTCTGAGGCTGACCGATCCCGACGGCGGGGTGGGCAATGGGGTTGTGGAGGTAGTTGAGCGACTCGGCAGCGAGACGTTGGTTCACGTGAGGCTGGCCCCAACCACCACGGTGATTGCCCGACTGTCGGGGATCGCGCCCTATCACGCGGGGGATCGAGTGGGGGTCGTGCCGGACCCGGCACATCTGCATTGGTTTGATGCCGAGGGTCGGCGGGTGGACGTGACAACAGTGAGAAGTGAGAAGTGAGGAGTAAGGAGTGGAGATCATGGCCGGGGTGGGGCCTCCTCACTTCTTACTCCTTACTCCTCACTCTCTGCTGCCATAGGGAGCCTGGGACCACTCTGCGCATCGCTTCCTGGGCGGATCAGGTGGAACAGAGCATCGAGGCCGGCAACCTGGCCGCGTTCAACCGTCGGCACCTGGGTGTGCGCGTGGTCAATGACGCCTTCAGCAGCCAGGCGGAGTACCGGGAGCAGATTCTCACCTCGATCGCCGCGGGCACGCCCCCCGACGTCTTCCTGCTCGACAACATCGACGTCCCGACCTTTGCGGCGCGCGACCTACTGCTGGATCTCACTTCCTTTCTCCCGCGGGTCGGCCTCGATACCGCCCGATTTGATCCCCGCGCGCGCGCCATCTTCACGGTGGACGGAAAGCTGCTGGCCCTGCCCAAGGGCTACACCCCGATGGTGATCGCCTATAACAAGCGGCTGTTCGACGCGGCCGGCCTCGCGTATCCCTCTCCCGACTGGACCTGGGACGAGTTTCTCAGCGCCGCGAAAGCGCTGACTCGCGACACCGACGGAGACGGACAGCCCGATCAGTGGGGCATGGTGTTCGACCGCCGCGCCTTTCTCTGGATTTCCTGGATCTGGTCCGGCGGCGGGGACGTGCTGTGTCCCGACGGAAAGAGCGCCTCCGGGTGTCTCGACAGCCCCGCGACGACCCGCGCCTTTCGGTGGTATCTCGACTGGGTCCAGCGCGACAGCATTGCGCCGCGGGTCTTCACCTTGCGCCGTTCGCTGGGCGATCAATTCCGCCTTTTCAACAGCGGCAAGGTCGCGATGATGACCGCAGGTCACTTCTGGATTCCCCAGCTGCGGCCCTACGCGGAAGCGGGGCGGACTGCGATCGGATTCGCGCCGATCCCACATCGTGCCGGCAGTCCGCCCGTCACGGTAATCTACGCCTCGGGTTGGGCAGTGCCGGTCAACGTCTCTCACCGCCGCCTCGCGGTGGAATTGGGGGTCTTCATGTCCGACACCTTCACTCAGCGTACCCGGGCCGCCCGGGGACTCGAAATCTCCGGACTCACCGCCGTTGCCAGCGAGGTCGCCGCTGCCGATACCACTGGCTGGGAAGCCGTCTTTCAGCAGGCCATGCCAACGGTGCGGGTTCCCTGGGGTGCCCGGGTGCGGGGTTGGCGCGAGGTGGAGAACCGGCTGCCGC
>JBGPJS010000032.1:0-15056 GCA_041485505.1 Gemmatimonadota bacterium
CCAGAGTACGGTACAGGCGAGCGCGTCTCCGGGCGGGCTCGGTTTCCCGTCCTCGCTAGCCGTAGCGTCTCCCGAGTCTATAGTGCTGAGAGAAGATGGAGTGGAGGTCAGTCCCGACAGCGTGGGGGTGGAACTCTACGCCGACGGGGCCGAAAGCCCCGCGCCCGTCGTCGTCCCCATGGCCCGGGGTGACGCGATCCCGGGGGTGGTGAACGGCTTCCTGTATCGGGCCACGGTACCAGCCGCGCGTCCTGCGGAGCACTTCACTCCCCGAATTCTGCCCTTCCATGCCGACGTCAGGATTCCTTCCGAGTCTCCGCTGATCCTGTGGCACCGGTAAGGGCAGCCACCGATCCTGCGTGGCCCTGCCCGCTAGACAGCTTCCTCCGCATACAGAGCCTCGATCACCTCCCGGAATCGGGTCTCGACCTGGCGCCGTTTCACCTTCATGGTCGGGGTAAGCAGTCCGGACTCGACCGTGAGTTCCTCGGCGAGGATCGCGATCTTCTTGGGCCGCTCGAACTGCGCCAAGTGCTGCAGCCGGCCGAGGGACTCCTGTTCGAGGAGCTCACGGATGCAGCGCTCCTGGAGGAGGCCGTCCCGGTCGGCCCCGTTGATGCCGCGCTCCGCCGCCCAGCTCAGGAGGCGCTCGAAATCCGGGATCACCAGCATGCTGGGGAAGGGGCGCCGGTCCCCCACCATGATGGCCTGGGCGATGAACGGCGAAAGGGTGGTCCGCCCTTCGATAGGCTGCGGCGCGATCTTCTTGCCGCCCGCCGTGACGATGAGATCCTTGATCCGGTCGGTGATCCGAAGGAATCCATCGGCGTCGAACTCCCCGACGTCGCCGGTATGAAACCAGCCCTCCCGATCGAGGGCCGCCTCTGTCGCGGTCGAATGGTTCCAGTAGCCGCGCATCACGCTGGGCCCCCGCGCCAGGATTTCGCCGTTCTCCGCGATCCGGATCTCCACGCCAGGGTAGGGCTTACCGACGGTCCCTAGTCGCACCGTGTCGCGGCGGTTGGCGGCGAGGACCGGGGCGGTTTCGGTGAGACCGTAGCCCTCGTACACCGGGAGCCCGGCGGCGAAGAAGAACTTCGCCACCTGGGGTGAGAGGGGGGCTCCGCCACAGATCATGATCTTCATCCGGCCGCCGATCTGGTGTCGCATCTTCCGGAACACCAGAAGATCGGCCAGGCGGTGCTCGATGCGGAGGAGCAACGGGGCCCGCCGGCCCGTCAGCGTCTCCTCGACCACCTGGGAGCCCACTCGCGCCGCCCAGCGCACCAATCTTCCCTTCAACCCCGGGACGTTCATCACCTTGGTGTAGATCTTGTCGTACAGGCGCGGAACCGACACCATCACGTCGGGGTGGACCTCCTGCAGGTTGGCCCCGACGTTGGTGATCGATTCGGCGTACGCGATGGTGACGCCGTTGTTCCAGAGGTAGTAGTCCGCCAGTCGCTCGAAGATGTGGGAGAGTGGCAGGATGGACAGCGCCACCATTCCCACCTCGACCGGGAGCGACCCGTGCTGCCGGGAAGCGGTCACCATCGCGGCCAGATTGAAGTGGGTCAGCATGACCCCCTTCGGAGTTCCCGTGGTGCCGGAGGTGTAGATGATGGTCGCGAGCGCGTCCCGGTTCACTCCCCAGGCCTGGCGGCGGAACCTCGCGCTCCGCTCCAATTCCATGGGGTCGTTTTCGGCCTGGCGGGGCATCGTTTCGCCGCCGGGACCAAGGTCCTCGAACCCTACGACCCGTTCCAGCGCGGGCAACTGGGCCCGAACTTCACGCAGTTTCTCGAACTGTGCCCGAGTCGACACGAAGACCAGCCGGGCCCCGGAATCGTCGAGGATGTGGGCGGCCTGGTCGGCGGGGAGGGTGGGATAAATGGGGACGGTGATGCCCCCGATGCCCAGGATCGCGTAGTCGGCGATGGCCCACTCGGGCCGGTTCTCCGAAAAGACTGCCACCCGATCTCCCGGCTCGATGCCCCAGCCCCGGAGCGCCGCAGCCACTCCGGTCACCTGTCGCTCGACCTCGCGGTAGCTCAGCGATTGCCAGCTGCCGTTGGTCTTCCAGCGGAGGGCCTCGCGTTCGCCGAACTGGTCGACCGCGGAATAGAAGATCTTGGTGAGGCTGTCGGCTCCTACCGGAAAGAGCGGGACCAACGGGGGAGGCGGATATCCGGTGGTTCTGGCGGGCGCCTGAACTGGCGCAATAGCAGTCGTGGCCATGGCGTTTTCCTGCCGGCGATGGCCCGCGCCAACGGGGGGATCGTTCCGTACCTGCTGTGCTACACGCGGCGAGAAGGCGGGCCGTGATTGCAGGTCGCCGCGCCGGATCAGGGTCCCGCCTATATACAGCCGGTATCGTGAAGCCCGCGTGAAACCCGCGTCAAGGCCGGCGTCAGGGAACCGGGGCGGCCTCCTCCAGCGGCCGGATCACCAGGGAGGGTCGCGCGGGGGCACCCGGGCGCGCGGGCACTCGGCTCATGGCATACTCTGCCAGGGCGGTGATGGTGAGGCTCGGATTCACTCCAGGGTTGGCGGGAACCATCGACCCGTCCACCACGAAGAGACCCGGGTAGCCATGGACCTGGCAGTCGAGGTCCAGCACCCCCTCCTCGGCGCTCCGTCCGAACGGGCATCCCCCAAGGATGTGCGCGGTCAGCGGAATGCCGAACAGCCCCTCGTTGATTGAACCCATCGCAATCCCGCTGGTCTTCGCCGCGAATCGGCGTGTCACCTCATGGCCGATGGCCACCTGCGGAGGGGTCGCGTGCTCCCCATCAGGCGCCGAGACCAGTCCGCGGCGGAAGAGGGTGAAGAGGCCTCGTCCCATCCGCAGCCGGATCCGGTGATCGATGGTCTGCATGACCAGGATGATCGTGGTCCGTTCGGCCCAGCCCGGCAGGAAATGGGTCCGCAGGAAGTCGGCAGGGCGCCGCAGGACATCAAGGATTGACTTGAGGAGGCGCAAGGGCAGACTCCCCGAGGTGAGGAGCGGACCGCTCAGTAGTCGCATCAGCGACGATCCCGCCGGGTAGCGCACCGGCTCCACCGCGGTCACCTCATCTGGCCGGAAGATGGACGTGATCGCGATCCCGGTGGAATAGTCGGTCGCCCGATCCCGCGATACGCTCCCGAGCAGGGCCTCGCTGTTGGTCCGCACCATCTCTCCCAGTCGGGGGGAAATCCGGGGCAGGGACCCCGTCACCTCGCGGCAGCGGAAGAGCAAGCGGAGCGTGCCGAGGGCGCCGGCCGCCAACACCACGTTCCGCGCCCGCACCCGCTGGCTGGAAGAGAGCACACCTCCGCTCCGGCGATAGATCACCTCGTAGCGCGCGCCATCGGGTTCACCTGTCGGGAGCGGACGAATGTCCCGGACCTCGGCCCGGGGCCGGATCTCGGCCCCCCAGCGTTCGGCGAAATGGAGATAGTTCTTGACCAGGGTGTTCTTGGCATTGTGGCGGCACCCGACCATGCAGCCGCCGCAGTAGGTGCAGCCTCGGCGGGCCGGGCCGGCCCCGCCAAAGTAGGGGTCCGGGACCTCCTCCCCCTCCCGTCCGGGCTGGCCAAAGAAGGTTCCCACCGTCGTGGCGTGGACACTTGACTCCACACCCAGCTCGGCGGCGATCTCGCGCAGCACGTGGTCGGCGGGACCCAGCCGTGGGTTCACTGCTACACCCAGCATCCGGCGGGCGGTGTCGTAGTGCGGCCGGAGCAGGGTCTTCCAGTCAGCCAGGTGCCGCCACCCCGGTGCCTCGAAGAGGCGGTCATCCGGCTCCATCAGGACGTTGGCGTACCCCAGGCTGCCGCCGCCGACCCCGGATCCATGCAGCACGAAGACGTGACGAAAGAGGCTGATCTGGAGGATGCCGAAGCAGCCCGCCGCCGGGGCCCAGAGGTACCTGCGGACGTCCCAGGTGCTCCGGGCAAAGTTCTCGTCGTGGAACCTTTCGCCCCGCTCCAAGACCAGCACCTGATATCCCTTTTCGGTCAGCCGCATGGCGGAGACGCTGCCACCAAAGCCGGAGCCGATGATCAGGAAGTCGAAGGTAGCGTCCGGCGTGTCCATCGTCGTGCCGTGAGGAGTGTCGGGGTCAGAGACCGAGCAGGGCCAGGGAGTCGAGGGTGTTGGCGATCGCGGTGGCGAGTTTGGGATGGGAGGCATCGAAGTGCGAAAGCGAATCGGCCAGCCGCTCCCGCAGCGGCCGGTACTCCTGGGTGGGACGATCCCCCGGCTGCTCCAGGAGCGATTGAATATCCGCCATGAGCGCGCGGAGATGTTCCCGCGTCTTCTGGTCGACGGATCGGCTCTCTGCCAGTTCCGCGTGCAGCGTCTGGAGTGTTTCCCGGAGCTTGGTCGTATCCATGGATTCCCAGGGTCGTCGGGGGTGCGCGGAGCAGCCGCGGAACCTGCCGGAAGGTAACCTCGGCCGGAATGGTCACAATCGGGGACGGCGAAGACTCACAGGTTCTTCATGAAGACCTGCAGGAGGCCCGCGACTTCCTCCGGCCGCTCGATCGGGACGGCGTGTCCCGCTCCCCGGAGAATTTCAAGGCGCGCCCTCGGAAGCTGTCGTGCCATACTGCGGGACAATCGGACGGGAAGCAGCCGGTCCGCGCTACCCGCGATGACGAGTGCCGGAATCCCTATTTCGTGCAGCCGATCGACCAGTGAGGGACGCCCCACGATTGCGTCGAGCGCACGGACCAGCGCGGCCCGGTCCATTTGTTCGATCACCGCGCTCCATTCCGCCACGATGTCTGGGTGGTCGCGCCGGAAGGCGGCAGCGAAGGTCCGCCGAGCCGCCTCCACGGCGATCCACCGATGAGGACCCACCAGTCCGAGGGTCGCGGCCAGGACATTGATCTGGATGGTCCGCGTGGTGTCCTCCCCCCCCGCCGCGGTGCCGATGAGGACGAGGCCGCGCAGGCGCGAGGGGTGGAGCAGAGCGAAATGAAGGGCGGCCATGCCGCCCATGCTGAAGCCGGCCAGGATCACGCCATCAATGCCAAGGCTGTCGAGGATCGCGGCGTAATCCTCGGCCAGGTCGCCGATGGTCCAGGGAGACTGGGGCACCTCGCTGCGGCCATGGCCCCGTAGGTCCGGTGTGATGATCCGGTACCCCGGCGCCAGGCGGTCGGTGATGGGCAGAAACATCCCACCTTCGCACCACATCCCGTGTCCCAGCATGAGAGCGGGGCCTTCCCCTTGCTCCCGGACGAGGAGTCGCACACCGCGGACGATCATCTGGTGCTCGCGCATGGTCACCCCTCCGGCGCCTCCAGGTCTCTGGCATAGGCCGGAAACCGAAACCGCATCTCTTTCCCGAGCAGGCCGCCGTGGCCGAGATCGGCGAGAGTATCGGCGGTGACACGTTCACCCGTCATCAGTCGGGGCAGGACCAGGTCGGCCGCGGTGGCCATGCTGAACATGCCACACTGGGGAAGGCCCAGAAGTACGGAATCGCCGAGCCGCGCCAGCCAAATCATCGAGCCGGGGTGGGCCGGCACGCCGCGGCGGACCAGCTCGCCACCGAGCGACCGGAGCGCAGCATAGAACGGGGCCAGCGGGTCGCCTGCCGAAACCCCTCCGACCAGGACCAGAGGAATCTGCTCTTTGATGACAAGGCGCTCCAGCACCGCGCGGTTCTCAGCCTCGGCCGCTGCCGGTTCCTCATTGGCCACGAGCGTGGTCCCGGCGAAGCGGCCACCCAGCGCTTCGGTCTTTCCGTGGGCGGCGGTGTCGAAGCGTTCGAGTCCACCGGTGGTCAGCGCCTCGGCGGCGATCGCCGCCACCCGAATGGGCCGGTACGGCGCGACATCCAGCAATGGAAAGGCCCGGGACGCGACCGCCTCTCCCATCTCGACCGCCGCCCCCGAAACCAGATGGGGGGCCACCTTGACGCTCGCGACCACCTGACCTGCCCGAACCGCCTGCCCATGGAAGAGGGTGAACACTTCGAGGGGATCGACCCGGTTGAGGTCGGCCAGGGCCGCAATGTCGACGCGCAGAACACCATCCCAGCAGGCTGCGAGGTCTATCCGGCTCTGATGTGGGACACCGGCGCCCAACCCGGGCCCGGCCACGGCACCTGCGAGACGGGCCGCCGCCTCATCCTCGTGGAGGTCGCCCGGGTCGGGCCAGCCGAGGCGGATGGCCGCCGTGAAGGAGGGGGCGGCGCCGATCAGCTCGGCCGCCGTCGTACCGTCGAGCCGGGCCCCTTTGGGCATGGTGCGTCCCGGGAGATGAACCGGAGCCAGCAGCACGGCGCCCGCCAGTCGCTCCGGTGTGGTCCGGGCGAGTTCCATCGGTGGCAGCCGCGCGCTATGCATGGAATGGAGCCATCAGGTTCGAATGGCGCCGGTCCGGGAAGAGGAACTCACTGCGCCGTCGGGTCGGTCCGTGGTGGTGGAGTGGGAGCGGGGTTAGCCGACGCCTGGAGGTCCGGCGCGGCGGGCCCGGTCGGGGGCAGGATGATCTCCCCGGCCTCCGAAGCGTTCCTGGCGAAATCCACCCAGAATTGCTCGGTGAGTTTCCGCGCGGTTCCCTCCAGCAACCGCGCCCCCACACTCGCCACCGTGCCGCTCACCTCGGTTTCGGCGTACCAGTTGAGGCGGGTGTTCCCCGCATCGATCTCCTCCAGCTGGAGAGTAGCGCGGACATCCACGGCCGATCCCGGCGCCTTGCCACGGGTCCGCATGCTGAGGCCGCACGGCGGAGTCACCTCGGAGAGTTCGACGTCCAGGGTGAACCTCAACTTGATGGAGCCCACGCCGAATCCGGAGATCACCTTGAAGTAGGATTCGTGGATCACCTCCACCTTCTCCACTCCCGGCGCACTCCTCGCGACGAACTGGGGGTCCATGAGGCGCTGCCAGACCAGCTCCCGTGGTGCGGTGATTTCGGGGGCGCCGGAAAACTTGAGGTTCATCGGGTCCGCTCCTCCAGGAAGTGAAGATCGGCCGGCGTGTCTACGTCCGGATTGGCGCCGGCAACATCCACCGACACGACCATCTCGGGGTGGGCCCGCAGCATCGGGCCAAATCCGCCGTCGCCCTCCAGCGCCTCGGCTAGCGGCCAGACCGCGCGGTCGATGAGCAGCGGGTGCCCGGGCAGGTCCGGCTGGTTAGAATAACGCGCCCGCACGATGCCGCCCGGGGCGCTGCGCCAGGCCGCAACTACCTTCTCCACAGCCTCGAACGAGACCCTGGGCTGATCCCCCAGCAGGATCACCGCCGCGGTGGGCCGCGGACCGAGCCGGGATTCCGCGAGCGCGGAGAGTCCGAGTCGCAGGGATCGGGAGAGTCCCTTGGCCGGCGCGTCATTTTCCACGACCATACTCTCGTAGCGTCGCGCCAAGGCGATCAGTCGCTCGCTGCCGGCCGGGACCACCGCCGCACATCCGGCGAGCACGCCGCGGGTCTCGGCCTGCCGCACCGTCTCGAGGAGGTGTTCGAGGAGCGGACGCCCGTCCAGCAAGGCCAGCAGTTTTTCTCCGCCGAAGCGGCGACCCTGGCCGGCGGCCAGGACGAGTGCGTAAGGGCCGCCGTCACCCCCCCTAGCACTCAGCACTCCGCACCCGGCACTTTCGGTTACTCGCCTGCTCGCTCGTAGGCCTGCGTGATCGCCTTCCGTGCCGCGATCGCCGCGAGGTGCCGGCGATACTCCGCGGGAGCGTGGAAGTCCCCGATGATCTCGAGCCCGGCGACGGCCTCATGTGCGGCACTGGCGAAGTCCGCCGGCTCTCCTTTGGTGTCGACGAGGCGTTCGGCGGCCTTCGAGAGAAATGCCCTGTCTCCGATTCCGGTGAAGGCCAGGACACAATGTCGGATGGTGCGACGGGAGCGGCCCACGACGGCGCAGGCCCCGACCATGGCGTAGCCCGAGGCGGCCTGATCGAAGCTCTGGTAGGAGGCCGCGCTGTTCTTGGGCATCGGCGGAAGCAGGATGTCGGTGAAGAGCTCGTCGCTGGCCATGTCGGTCGAGAACGCTCCTTTGAAGAACGCCCGGGCGGCGATGGTGCGGCGGCCCCCACGCTTTGATCGCAAGCTGAAAGTGGCATCGAGTGCCAGCATGACCGCCGGCATGTCCGACGCGGGATCGGCGTGTGCCAGGCTGCCGCCGATGGTGCCCTTGTTGCGTACCTGGAGGTCCCCGATTCCCGCGGCCACCTCCCCGACAATCGGGAAGTGCTGCAGGAGGAGGTCGGACGCGATCAGGTTCCGGTAGGTGGTTGTGGCACCGATCCGGACGCCCTTCTTGTATTCCTGGACGCCCTTCAGCTCGTCGAGGTGGGAGATGTCCACGACGCGGGGCGGCGAAGCCAGCCGGAACTTCATCATCGGGATCAGGCTGTGTCCGCCGGCGATGACCTTGGTGCCGTCATCGGCGGCGAGGGCCGCCAGGGCGTCCTTCACCGAGCCGGCGCGGAGGTACTCCAGTGCGTTAGGAATCACGCAACACCCCCTTTGGCTTTCTGAATGGCAGCCCAGACCCGGGCCGGCGTGAGCGGTTTGTCGATATGAACGATGCCATAGTCGGAGAGGGCATCACACACCGCATTGACCAGGCAGGCCGCCGAGGCGATGGTGCCGGCCTCGCCGCAGCCTTTGACGCCGAGCGGATTCACTGGGGAGGGTGTGATGGTGTGCGCGGTCTCCACGTGAGGCATCTGGCTGGCCTTAGGGACGGCGTAGTCCATCATGGTGCCGGTCAGCAACTGGCCTTCCTCGTCGTAGATCGCGATTTCCTGGAGCCCCTCGCCGATGCCCTGAATTACCCCGCCATGGATCTGTCCGTCGACGATCATCGGGTTGATCAGTGGGCCGCAATCGTCTACCGCGATGTAGCGCAGGATCTTCACCTGCCCGGTCTCCCCGTCCACCTCGACGGTGCAAACGTGACTGCCGAAGGGATAGACGAAGTTGGAAGGATCGAAGAAGGCCGTCGCTTCGAGGCCGGGTTCGACTCCTTGGGGCAGGTTCCAGGCGACGTTGGCCATGAGGGCCAGCTCCGCGAAGCTCTTACCTTGGTCGGGCGATCCCTTCACCACGAACTTGCCGTCCTTCCACTCGAGATCCGCCTCGTTGGCCTCGAGCAGATGGGCCGCGATCTTCTTGGCCTTCTCCTTGACCCGCTGGGCCGCGACCTTCACGGCCGAGCCGCAGACCGCCGTCGTGCGGCTGCCGTAGGTACCCCAGCCTTGGGGGGTCGTCTCGGTGTCGCCGTGGATGATCTCTACGTTCTCCACCGGGTAGCCGAACTCGTCGGCGACGATCTGCGCAAAGGTGGTCTCCTCGCCCTGACCGTGGGGACTCGCGCCGATATAGACCCGTACCATCCCGGTGGGATAGACCCGGACCAGTGCCGAATCGTAGAGCCCGCCCCCGAAGCCCACCGCGCCCGCGACCTGAGAGGGCCCTAGTCCGCAGATCTCTATATAGGAAACGACCCCGACACCCAGGTGCCGTCCCTCCTTGCGGGCCTTGGCCTGTTCGGCGCGGAACGCCTTCATGTCGAGCAGGCCGAGGGCCTTGTCCAGCGCGCCCTCGTAGTTGCCCGAGTCGTAGGTGAGACCGGTCACCGTGGTGTAAGGGAACTTGTCCTTGGGAATGAAGTTCTTCCGCCGCACCTCGACCGGATCCATCCCGATCTTCCGGGCGTAGATGTCCACCAGCCGCTCGATCAGATACGCCGCTTCGGGTCGGCCGGCGCCACGATAGGCATCCACCGGGGTGCCGTTGGTATAGACCCCTTGTATGGTGCCATGGATGTTGGGAATGGTGTAGGCGCCGGAATACACCAGGCCGTGGAGGATGGTCGGAATGCCGGGGGCACCGGTGGAGGCATAGGCGCCCAGGCCGGCGTAGACCCTGGTACGGAGCCCGGTGATTCTTCCGTCTTTCGTGCCGCACATCTCGACGTACTCGACGTGATCCCGGCCGTGGGTGGTGACCTTGTAGTTCTCCGAGCGGTCTTCGGTCCACTTCACCGGGCGGCCCAGGTCCATGGCCGCGAGAGAGACCAGCACTTCGTCGGGATACGCCGGAATCTTGCTCCCGAAGCCGCCCCCCACCTCAGGGACGATCACCCGCACCTTGTGCTCGGGAAGCTTGAGCATCGCGGAGCAGAGGAAACGGTGAATGTGGGGGTTCTGGCTGGTGACCCACAGGGTGAGCTGTCCGGCTCCCTGGTTCCAGCTGGCCACGGCGGCCCGCGCCTCCATGGCGGTCGGCAACAGTCTCTGCTGGACTATCCGTTCCTTAACCGCGACCTCTGCCGTGCGGAAAGCCTGCTCGGCATCCCCACCGCTCACCACCCAGGTGAATGCGATGTTTCCGGGCACCTCGGTGTGGAGCTGGGCCGCCTCCTTCTGGGCCGCCTTCTCGGGATCCGCCGTGGCCCCGAGCGGGGAGTAGTCCACTTCGATCAGATCGATAGCGTCGCGCGCGGCGGCCCGGGTCTCGGCCACCACCATCGCGACTCCATCGCCGACGTAGCGTACCACGTCATGAGCCAGGTGAGGATGGGGAGGAATCTTGAGGTCGCACCCCGGCACGTTCCAGGGGCAGAGCACCGGGACCAGCCGCTCCTTCACGTCGGCGCCGGTGTAGACCGCGAGCACGCCGGGCGCCTTCTGGGCCGCCCCGACGTCGACCCGGGTGATGCGAGCATGGGCGTACGGACTGCGGAGAAAGGCGGCGTAAGTGAGGCCGGGAAGTTTGAGGTCGTCGGTGTACGTGGCCGAGCCGGTGATGAGGCGCGGATCCTCCCGCCGCTTGATCCCGGAGCCGAAGAGGGTAGCCATTTCGGCCTCCTTAGGCGACGGCGCCAGCCGAGCGGCCGGTGCGCATGGTGGCGGCCGCGGCCTTGATAGCGGCGACGATGTTCTGGTAGCCGGTGCAGCGGCAGTAGTTGCCTTCCAGCGCATGCCGGATTTCGGTCTCGCTGGGGTCCGGATTCTGTTCCAGCAGGTCAAGGGCGGTCATGATCATGCCGGGTGTGCAGAATCCGCACTGGAGTCCGTGCTTCTCCCAGAATGCGTTCTGCATCGGGTGCAGGATGGCTCCCTTGGCCAGGCCTTCGATGGTGGTGATTTCGAAGCCTTCCGCCTGGACCGCGAGCATGGTGCAACTCTTGACCGCATGCCCATCGAGGTGGACCGTGCAGGCGCCGCACTGGCTGGTGTCGCACCCGACGTGGGTACCGGTGAGGTTCAGGTCATCGCGCAGCACCTGCACCAGCAGCGCGCGTGGCTCAACCTCGGCGCTGTAGGTTCGGCCGTTGATCTTGAGACTGACGGGGCGTTTCATGGGCCGGACTCCTTCGCGGTCCGAGAGAGGGGGCCTTCAGTGCGGCGAGTGGTGACGCGTCGGAGGCGTTCCGAAAGCGGACCCATAGGGTACCGTCGGCAACCGGGGAGGTCAAGACATTAGTGGCTGCGGCCAGCCGTCAGGTCTTGACCGCCTCGGCCGATATCCTTAGAATCACCGCCCTATGCTCAAGCCGCGCCGTTTCTCGCTCAATCGAAACCGGAACCTCAATTTTGTGGGAACGGGCGCGGCGTAACTGCGGCGGACAGGATCGCAGTCGCCACCCGTTCGGAGCCGCCGGACGGGTTCTTTTTTTGGGGTGTAGCTCAATCGGCAGAGCGCCCGGCTGTTAACCGGGAGGTTGCTGGTTCGACCCCAGCCGCCCCAGTGGATTGTGGGATTATGGGATTGTGGGATTGTGGGATTATGGGATCGTGGGATTGAGCGATGATAGATCGCGACGGATGATCGAAGATTGTGGCCCCTGCCCGAACCGCCGAACATTCCCCCAATCCCCGAATCCCCGAATCCCCGAATCCCACAATCCCACAATCCCACAATTCCTTGAACCCCTACGCCTCCTTCCGGGTCCCCAGCTTCCGCTGGTTCCTCGCCAGCCTCGTTGCCCAGACGCTGGGAACTCAGATCCAAGGGGTCGCCGTCGGCTGGCAGGTCTACGCCTACACGCACGACCCGCTCTCTCTCGGCCTCATCGGCTTGGCCGAGGCCCTGCCCTTCATTGCGATGGCGCTGTATGCCGGTCACGTGGCCGACCGTCTCAACCGGCGGTGGGTCACTGCGGCGGCGTTGGTCGTCCTCCTCGGCTGCTCCCTCGCGCTCCTGACGCTCACCCTCAGCGGCTCGATTGCCGCAGGCAGGGTGTGGCCGGTCTATCTGGTGATCGCCGTGAGCGGGCTGGCGCGGAGTTTCCTCCAGCCAGCCCGCACCGCACTCGCCGGCGAGGTGGTCCCCCGCGATCTCCAGATCAACGCGGTGGGATGGCGAAGCGCCGCCTGGCAGGGGGCGGCCGTGGGCGGTCCCGCCCTTGGGGGCCTGCTCTACGGCTTCAGCGGTCCCGTCCTTTCCTATGGGGTCGACGCGGCCCTGATGGCGATTGGGTTCGGGTGTCTGTACGGCGTCAGACCCGCCGCCCGCACCCCGGCCCCCGCATCGGACTCGTTGGTGGAGAGCTTGGCCGAGGGTATCCGCTTTGTCCGGGGGCAGCGGATTCTCCTGGGCGCAATCACGTTGGATCTCTTCGCGGTGCTCTTCGGCGGCGCGGTGGCTCTGCTGCCGATCTTCGCCGCGGAGATTCTCAAGGTGGGTCCCGAAGGATTGGGGGTGCTCCGCGCCGCGCCGGCCGCGGGCGCGGTGATCATGTCGCTCTACGTCTCGCACCGGGGCCCGTTCCAGCGGGCGGGCCGCTCCCTCCTCGCCGCGGTGACGGGGTTCGGCCTCTGCATGATCGGCTTCGGCCTCTCTCGGAATTTCCCGCTCTCGGTCGTGCTCCTCGGGGCGAGCGGCATGGCGGATAATGTAAGCGTGATCCTGCGGTCCTCCATTCTTCAAATGATGGTGCCGGAGCACTTGCTCGGCCGGGTCTCGGCCGTCAATTACATTTTCATCGGCTCTTCCAATGAAATCGGCGCCTTCGAATCGGGCGTCGCGGCGAAGCTCCTGGGTACCGTTCCCTCGGTGATCTTCGGCGGTCTCATGACCCTGGGCGTCGTCGGGATCACAGTCGCCAAGCTGCCCGAACTGAAGGATCTGGAGCGGATTGAGTGAAGTCTCTTGTCCCTGACCCGGCAATCCACTACCCTAGAACACCCCCTCTGCTTGGCTCCAATGCGCATCGCCCTTTTTTCGGAAGTCTACTGGCCGATGGTGAGCGGGGTCGGCGTGACCCTCGACCGATTGGTCGAAAGGCTTCGGGCCAGGGGACACGCGGTCCGGATCTACTCCGCCACCTATCCCCTCCCTCCCGAGGTGGCGGACCGCCCCGAGGTACATCGCTCGCCCAGCGTTCCTCTTTTCCTCTATCCCGACGTTCAGTGGGCGTTTCCCCGGTGGCGGGAGATCGTGGATGACGTCGCCCGGTTCCGCCCCGACGTGATTCACGTTGCGACTGAGTTTGCGTTGGGCCGTGCGGGGATCCGTAGCGCGCGTCGGCTGGGAATCCCGCTCATCGCCTCCGCGCACACGGACTATGAGAAGTACGCCAAGCGCTACGGTGTGGAATGGGCCCTCCGGGCGGGGTGGCACTATCTGCGCTGGTTCTACCGGCAGGCGGACCGGGTGCTGGTGCCCTCTCGGATCTACGAGCGCGACCTGCAGAGCCGCGGCGTCATTCACACCGGGCTCTGGACCCGGGGAGTGGATCCCGCCGTATTCAATCCCGGCCATCGGAGCGAAGAGTATCGCCGGCGGTTCGGTGCCGGACCCGACGACCTGCTGGTCACCTACATCGGACGGATCGCCAAGGAGAAGGATCTCCGATTGTTGGTCGACGCCTGGCGGGCGCTGGGATCCCGGCGAGGCAACGCTCAGTTGGTCTTCGTCGGTCGCGGGCCGCTGGAGGACGAAATCCGGCGCTCCGGTATTCCGGGGATCCATCTGGCGGGTCTGCTGCGGGACCGGGCCCTCTCCATCGCCTACGCCTCGGCGGATCTTTTCGTCTTCCCTTCGCCGACTGAGACCTTCGGAAACTCGCTCATCGAAGCGATGGCCTCGGGGCTGCCCTCATTGGCGGCCAACGCCGGAGGCGTCCTCGAGTTCGCGCAGCACGGAGTGAACGCCCTCCTCACCGGCACGCCGGAGGCGCTGACGCTCGGCGTCGGGCTGGAGCGGTTGATGGGTGATGCAGCTCTGGGTCGGCGGTTGCGGGAGGGTGGTCTCCGCACGGCCGCGGAGCGGCGGTGGGATGTCATCGATGACGCGCTGATCGAGGACTACCGGGGGGTAATCGCCCTACATCATAGTCCGCAGCGTCACGTAGCATAGCGCCGCGATCGCCGCAGCCATTGGCATTGTCAGCACCCACGCCCAGACAATCCGGCCCGCTACCCCCCATCTGACCGCCGAAGTCCGCTGGCTGGCCCCGACGCCTACAATGGCCCCGGTGATGGTGTGCGTCGTGCTGACGGGGACGCCGAGGCCGGATGCAATGAGCAGAGTGATGGCGCCGCCGGTCTCCGCGCAAAAGCCCCCGAAGGGCCGCAGCTTGGTGATCTTCGTTCCCATCGTCTTCACGATCCGCCAGCCGCCCAGGGCAGTGCCAAGCGCGATGGCGCTGTAGGCCGACAGCTCCACCCAGAGCGGTACGTGGTCGGCGTTGGGGAGGTAGAAGTACTGCAGCCAACCGGTCTCGTGGACGAAGCTGGCCTGAGATGCCACCAGGAGTCCCACAATGATCCCCATGGTCTTCTGGGCGTCGTTCGCGCCGTGTCCCAGGGAGTAGAGGGCGGCCGAACAGAGTTGCAGCCGACGAAACAGGGTGTCCATCGGCCCGGGCTGTTGCCGGCGCAACAGCCACGAGAGAAGAACTGTCAGTCCCAGGCCCAGCAACATCCCGAGGAGAGGCGAGAGCACGATGAACAGAATCGGCTTGACCCATCCGGAGGCGATCAGCGCACCCACGCCCGCCTTTGCGATGGCTGCGCCGCCATAGCCGCCCAGGAGCGCATGGGACGAGGAGGTCGGCAAGCCGAGATACCAGGTGATCAGGTCCCACA
>JBGPJS010000033.1:0-14816 GCA_041485505.1 Gemmatimonadota bacterium
ACCTCATAGGTGACGGTCTGGAGCGCCCCCGTGTAATAGGTGCTCGCGACTCCGTACGACCCGTAGGCGCCGCCATCGAGATAGGTCTCGAAGTCCATCGCGGTGATGGCGCCCTCTTTGGTGACGCCGGTGCGCACCCGCATGAGCGTAGGATGCCGGCCCCGGTGGCAGTAGAACACCTCCTCACGGGTGAGGCAGATCTTCACCGGACGCCCCGTCACCATCGCAAGCTTGGCGACCACCATCTCGTGACTGAACGGATCACTCTTGCCGCCGAACCCACCGCCGTTCGGCGTCGCCACGACCCGGATCCGACTCGGCGCCAGCTCCAACACCTTGGCCAGCGCCCGGTGCACGTAGTGCGGCGTCTGAGAGCTGGTCCAGAGGGTGAGCTTTCCGTCCGCTGTCGCCGCGGCGAGCGCGGCGTGCTGCTCCATTGGGAGGTGGGTGTTGCCCTCGTAGAAAAACAGGTCTTCTCGGATCAAGGCCGCCTTCGCGAAACCGGCCTCGAGATCACCGAATTCGAGATTGACCAGCTTATGCAGGTTGCCGCTTTCGGCATAGTCATGCAGTCGCGGCTCGGGGTTCTTCGTCGCGTCGGTGATCGAGCCTATCTCCCGGAGCAGCTCGTACTCGACCTCGATGAGGTGACACGCGGCGAGCGCCGTGTCCTCGTCGACCGCCGCCACCGCCGCGATCGGATCGCCGATGAACCGGACCCGGTCGGGACACAGCGCATGCTCATCCTGGCTCACCGGAAGAATGCCGAAAGGAATCGGCAGGTCCTTGCCGGTGAGGATCGCCTGCACACCAGGCAGCGCCAACGCGCGGCCCTCGTCGAGTCCCTTGATCCGCGCATGCGGATGCGGGCTTCTCAAGAGCTTGCACCACAACATCCGCGGAAGGACCAGATCGTCGGCGTACAGCGTCTGCCCTGTGCACTTCGCCACCGCATCGATCTTCGGTCGCGCCGTTCCGACCACAGCCCGCCCGCCCGCGACCGTCAGGGAGTCCTTTAGGGCCCGCCCGCCTGCCCCCTCAGGCGTAGCCATAGAGCATCTCCCGCGTCGGCTCCGCCGGTTCACCACGCATCCGCGCGGCGGCGAGCTCAACGGCTTCGTAGATCTTGATGTAGCCGGTGCATCGGCACAGGTTGCCGGCCAGGGCGTCCTTGATCTCCTGCCGACTCGGCGTGGGGTTGGCGGCGAGCAGGGCCTGCGCCGTGAGCAGAAAGCCCGGGGTGCAGTACCCGCATTGCGCGGCACCGAGCTCCACAAAAGCCTGTTGCAAGGGATGAAGCATGGGGCCGCTCGCCATCCCCTCCACCGTCGTGATCGCCTGGCTCTGACACGCCAGCCCCAGCGCCAGGCAAGAGAGAATCGGCTCACCATCCACCAAGACGGCACAGGTGCCGCACTCGCCCAGCTCACAACCGTGCTTGGTTCCCGTGAGCCCCAGATCCTCCCGCAGTACCTCGAGCAGCGTCTTGTGGGGCGCGAACAGAACGTCGTGAGCCTCGCCGTTGACGAGGAAGTGTCCAGGGACCTTGCGCAGCCCGGAAGTCAGCGGCACCGGTGTCGATGCGGTCATTTGATCTCAGTCCTCAGTCCTCAGTCCTAACCTAGATCGGCTTCAACTTCGCCATCACCTCGGCGATCACCCGCGGCGGCACCCGGCACACCAGCTCAGCCTTCCGCGCCCGCCAGTCGGTGCTCCGCAGATGATCGGCCAGGATGACGCCTTCGACCGGCAATCCTGCCGGCAGCTTTACCTCGAAGGGATTGCCCCGGGGCCGGCTCGTCACCGGACACATGATCGCGAGTCCGGCACGGTCATTGTATTTCGCCGGCGACACCACCAGCGCGGCCCGGCGGGAAGTCGCGGCCTCGCCCTTCACGCCCTCAATCGTGAGCCACACCAGATCGCCGCGATCGGGCGCTACCACACCTCATTCCCGGCCGGCCTTCCCCAGTCGGTCTCGGTATGTCGGTTTTCTGGGGAAACCTCACCTACAAGATCCGCGAGCAGGTATTCAGCCGTTGGCAGCGTCAGGACAATTCTCCCACCAGAAATCGAGATGTCCACCTCGGTTCCATCCTCAATCCTGGCCTCGGTGGCGAAGGCCTTCGGGATTCTCACTCCAAGGCTGTTGCCCCACTTCGATATGCGGGTTCTCACAGGATGGGTCCTCCTCGTATATACATTGAATATACACCAGAAGACCAACTTAGCAACACCCAGATTGCTCGTTGGCTCTCAAGGGGGCACTCCTGAACCGCACGCTGGCGGCCGATACTTCAACAGATATGGGCTTACAGGTCGAATGAAACCTGGACAGCATCATGCAACGACCAGAGTAGATTGATAGAAAGTACTGTCTTGTAACAGCTTATATGACAGAATGTTAATGCCAAGGCATCGGACTTGCTTTAGATGCTGCCAATAGCGCTCGCATTACTTACAGTTGTTTGCCATCCGAGAGGGTTATAGATGAACCGCCTCCCCCGACGCTCCGGGCAATCTGGCTATACCATCATCGAGCTGCTCGCCGTCATGGCGATCATTGGCTTCCTTTCCGGATTTGCCTACCCCAAGCTTCATCAGGTGCTCGACCAGGCAAAAGTCGCGAGGGCCATCGGGGACATTCGCGCGATTCAGGCCGACCTCATGTCGGTCGAGACCCAAGGGCAACCCCTTCCGGCGACCCTTGCAGGCATCGGCCGGGCTGGGATGCTGGACCCGTGGGGGAACCCCTATCAATACAACGCGCCCGCGGCGCGAACCGATCGCTTCGGCGTCATCTCGAACTCGACGTTTGATGTCTACAGCATGGGCATCGATGGGGCGAGTGCGCTTCCGTTCACTTCCGGCCCCGGGCTGGACGACGTGACCCGGGCCAACGATGGTTTCATCGGCCTGGCATCCCATTTCTGATTCGTCCCCATGACCGCGCTCCGTCGTCCCGGCTCGAACCGGCCGCTCCTTACTAGACTTCAATACAAGGCGACTTGTCCATGACGAAATCCTCCGGCCAGAATCCTCAGGAGCATGGGGACGAGCCGTCCTACTCGGGCGGCGTCACCGACGGCAACCTGGCCAAGCCAATAGGTCTCAGAGACTTTCTCCTCGGCGTGGGTACGGTCCTTCGACTCGACAAGCGGGCCCCCAAACCGAAGGCCCAGCCACAGGATGCCGCGACCAATTGGCGGTTGCCCCAGCTGGCCATTCCACGCCGGTTGCTGGTGGTCCTGGGGGGTGTGTCAGGATTCCTCCTGGTCGCGGCTGGCTTTGTTAGACAGGACGCGAGCGAGGCTCTGCTTCCCCCGACCGTCTTTGGCGAATGGGTGACCAACAACCCACGGTACGTCAATCGAAGCTTCTGGCTGGACGAGAAAGAGGTCCGGTTCCATCTCAGCAGTGATGGTGGCGACGTCTCAGTGCACAAGATTCAGCACGTCCACCTGCGTCAAGCGCAAGATACCACGTACTTTACCATCGACTACTTAGAGGCCGACAAGACCGTCACCTGGACGGTCGGCTACGTCAGTCAGCCGGTTCCGACGATACGGTTCGCGAATCAGCCGGAACTCCTCTGGAAGCTCAAAGGCATTCGCTCGGCCACCAAACACTAGTCGCGGAGCCCTTCCCCCAGACCCGACCAGACCCTACCGGGACCCGGTCGGGTCTCTTATTCTTGGTCTGATGCCCGTGACTGCCGTTCGCACCCGAGCCCTGGTTCTGGCCGTCGTCTTCCTCGTCGGAAGCTTCGGCCTCTCAGCGTTGGATGCCTTGGCCTTCCATCGGGTCGGTATGGACCAGGGCACCTTACAGCCCCACTTCGAGGTGGCCGGGACCACTTGCGGCCACGGCGACCGCTGTATTCTTGGCGCCACTTTTCCTGGCCCCAGGATTGCCGCCCCGCTCCACCCGGGCGAAAGTTCCGTTCAGCTCATTAGCTTTGAAGTCTTCGCTCTTCCGTCCACCTCTCTCTCGTTGCTCGATCAGACCACCCCCTGTCAGCCCAGGGCCCCGCCGGTTTCCGTCGCCTGAAGCTTTTTCTCGCCAAATCCCTATAGTGAGAAAATCCCGCGCCGTGGGCGCGGGAGCGACTGTTCGTCGGAGGCCCATGTCCATCATGATTCGCATCTTGGTCCTTGCCGCCGCCCTGCTGCTGGCTGGAGCCAGAGAAGTGTCGGCCCAGCAACCAACCGCCGCTTCGGATAGCCTGAACCGCGCGCTGACGCGGATTTCCGTTCGACTCGATTCGCTCGAGGCTGGACTCTGTCCTGGCAGCCCACTTCCGCTTCCGGTCTTCACCCCCGGCAACGCGACGACGGATTCGCTCGCCGCAGCCGTGGCCCGAATCAACCAACGGCTGGAGCGCCTCCGAGCCGCCCGCTGTACGGCCAACGCTCCTCAAGCCACGGACACCACGAGCGACGATCTTGCCGCCCTACGGGAGGCTGCCAACCAGGCCGCCGGGCCGGGGGGCGCTGCTGCCCAAGCAGATACGACGCCGACCGGGCCGACTCAGTTCGTCGGCAAGCAGCGCAATGCCTCGGCTCTTAACCCCGAGATCAGCGCCACCGGCGACGTCCGCCTGGTCGCACGGGACCAGCGCATTCAGAGGGACAACGGAGTGGCCCAGGAATTCGAGGTAGCCCTCCAATCCACTCTCGACCCGTACTCCAACACCAAGATCATTCTGACATTCGGCCACGATGGGGTCGGGGTGGAAGAGGGATATCTTTACTGGACGGGACTGCCCGGCCGGATCCGGGCCGACCTCGGACTCTTCCGCGAACAGCTCGGCGACCTAAACCGGTGGCACCTCCACGCGCTACCGGAGACCGAGTACCCCCTCGTCTATCAGAAATACCTCGGCGAGGGTGGCCTCTCCGGCGCGGGGCTTTCCCTCTATACAGCGCTCCCGGTTTCGCTGGTGCACGGCACCCACGAGATCTGGCTCCAGGGCACCACGGCCGAAAGTGACCCTCTCACGGCCGGCAGCCGACAGATCACTGGCTTGGGCCGGCTGCAGAATTTCTGGCAGTTGACGCGCAGCACCTACGCCCAATTCGGGTTCACAGGGGTGCATGGCGAAAACCATGACTCCCTGCTTACAACCCGCCTGCTAGGGTTCGACTTCCGACTCACCTGGAGGCCCCCGAGCGCCGGCACCCGACAGGATCTGACGATTCGCGCCGAGGGCTACCAGTTACACAGTAAGCAGGCAGGAATCGTGGAGGAGCGGTATGGTGGTTTCGCCGATGTGCAGTACAAAGCAGGACGCCGCTGGGTTCTGGGCGCCCGGTACGATCGGGTCGAGGAGGCTCGCGGGCCGAGGACCACGGAGTGGCGCCTGACACCGGCCATCACCTGGTGGGAAAGCGAATTCGTGTTCCTCCGGCTTCAGGGCCAGCATCGGCGAGTGGTCGCTGGCGGAAAGTCCGACGACGCGACGTTGCAAGTGGTATGGGCCATGGGCCCGCACAAGCATGAGACGTATTAGACGGCCGTCAGCTGTCCGCGGCCCATCCTGTCATCACGAGAGAACCGACAATGCTGATTGAGGCCCTGATACTCGCTGCCGGAGTCGCCGGCCCCCCGCGGACCGCGCCCCCGATCAAGATCGTCACCAGTCTCACCACCTACGGCGCCATTGCCCGAGAAATCGCCGGTGAGCGTGGCACGGTCACCTCGATCGCCCAGGGGGACGAGGACCCCCACTTTGTGCAGCCCAAGCCGAGCTTCGTGGCGGTGCTGCGCGATGCCGACCTGTTCGTGACCACGGGGCTCGACCTGGAGCTCTGGGTGCCGCCGCTGCTCGACCGGGCCAACAACCGAAAGGTGTCTGAGGGCGGACCGGGGTACGTCACGGCATACACCGGCATCACCCTGCTCGAGGTACCGACCTCGCTCAGTCGCTCTGAAGGCGATATTCACCAGGACGGCAACCCACACATCCACACCGATCCCCTCAACGCGATCATCATCGCGCGGAATATCCTTACCGGCCTTCAGCGGGTCTCTCCCGAGGACGCCGCGTACTTCGCCGGCCGGGAGCAGGACTTCGAGAAGCGGGTGCTCGAGGCCACGATGGGGGCCGATCTGGTCGGCATTCTCACAGCGGCCACCGCGCTCAACCTGATGAAGGGTGACAAGCTCTTCGACTTTCTGCAGAAGACGAAGTATCAGGGCAAGCCGCTCAGCGACCGGCTGAGTGGCTGGCTCAAGGAGGGTGAGATCTTCCGGGGCAAGGAGATGGCCTGCTATCACAAGGAGTGGGCCTACTTCAGTCACCGCTTCGGCATCAGTTGCGCGGAGTACATCGAGGCCAAACCCGGCATCCCGCCGACCCCGGGTCATGTCCAGGAGGTCATCGCGCTCATGAAAGAACGGAAGATCCCGGTGCTTTTTGCCTCCAATTACTTCGATCACAACCAGATTGAGCAGGTGGCGGAGAAGACCGGGGCCAAGGCCGTCATCGTACCGGAGAACACCCACGGCGCGCCCGGGGTAGAGACATATTTCGACCTGATGAACGCGTGGGTGGGCGGGCTGGCCGCCGTATTCAAGAACGGAGGGGCCTGATGCTCGACCAGCTGACCCATAGTCTCTGGTTCGCGCCGCTGGTGGCCTGCATGCTGATCGTGGCGATCCATTCCTACCTCGGCCTTCACGTCATTGCCCGCGAGGTGATCTTCGTCGACCTCTCGCTGGCGCAGATGGCCGCCTTGGGCTCGACCGTGGCGGTTCTTGCCGGCGCAGCCCCGGATTCGTCAACATCCTTCGCCTACGCTCTGGGATTCACCACGCTCGGAGCGGCGGTCTTCGCCCTCACCCGCACCGATGGCAAAGGCCGAGTGCCTCACGAGGCGATCATCGGCATCGTCTACGTGGTTGCCGCCGCGGCGGCCATTCTGGTGGCCGATCGGACGCCTCGCGGCGGCGAAGCTATCAAGGACATCCTGGTGGGCAGTCTGCTCTGGGTGAATTGGACCCAGATCGGCCGGTTGGCCGCCGTCTACGCGTTGGTGGGCGTATTCCACTGGCTGCTGCGGCGCCGGTTTCTCACGATCTCCTTTGAACCGGAGACCGTCGTCGCCCAGGGATGGAAGGTTCGCTGGTGGGATTTCCTTTTTTACCTTTCCTTCGGCCTGGTGATCACCTTCTCGGTGCCGATCGTGGGCGTACTGCTGGTGTTCTCGTTTCTCGTCGTGCCGGCCGCGATCGCATTTCAGTTCACCCGACGACAGGGGTATCTCGCGATCCTCTCCTGGATCTCCGGTGCCCTCGCCTCGGGCGCCGGCCTCCTGGTGTCGTTCCGGTATGACCTGCCCACCGGACCGGTCATCGTCTGCGTGTTCGGCCTGCTCTTGCTCGGCGCTTTCGGGATCCGGCGGCTGATCCAACCGGAACCGCGAACCACTTGATCTGATGCGAGGTGCCACGCTCGTGCGGTTGAAGGCAATATTCCTCGCCACGGTCTTTCTGGGGGGAAATTTCGGGCTGCCCGACTTCGACGCCCTGCGGTACCACTGGGCGCGTTCGGAGACTACCCAGCAACAGGCCCACTTCGACCCCCCCGGAGGCTGCTCCAGTCACGCCGAGGCCTGCGTGCTGGATGCGGTGCCTCTCGGTCCTTGTCTCGGTGATTCGATTGACGGAGGCGCCGCCGCAGACCGGGTAGATGGTCCGCCGCCTCCCATTGCGCTCATTTCGACCCCGCGCTCAATCAACCCGCACGCCTTCCCACCCTCCCGCGCTCCACCCGCCCTCGTTTGAAGTCTCGCCGCGCCCGCGCGGCACTGACCGGTCCCTCAATTCAATTCGGAGCAGGCATCGACGGTTGATGCCGCCAACGGCATTTGGCCGCAGGCGGATCGCCGGTGCGGAGTGCGACCAGGTCGCCCTCGCTGCTCCGCCGACCCTCAGCAACGAGAGCCCCCATGCGTCCGATCCTGTTTTCTCAGCAGTACCAATCGGGGAACCCGCCACTTGCCGGCAATCGGTACGGTGCCGGATTGCCCATGCCCCACGCGAGATGGGCGGCGATCCTGGCTTTACTGTTCGCCTTCACCGCGTGGAGACCGCCGAGCGCCGGGGCGCGGGAACCGTCGTACGCGGCACTGGCTAACCGGGATCTTGTCGGGCTCGTCACCGACAGTGCCGGGGGCAAACCGATCCCGGGGGCGGACGTGACCGTGAGTCAGTCCGGCCGGACCGTTGCCAAGGCGACGACCGACGCTTTCGGCCGCTTCACCGTCCACAATCTGTCTGTCGGCAACTATCAGGTTGGCATCCGATACCTCGGCTTCCACCCACTTTCCCAGACGATCTCCATCGACGAAGGCCAGGGTAGTCTCACCTTGAGATTCGTGCTGGTTAGCGCCCCGGTCGAGCTCCAAGCCATCGAGGTCCGGGCCTCGACCCCTGTAGCGGTCGACACCCGCACCGGCGATCAGGTGTACAAGCAGGACGACTTCCATGGGTCGCCCACCACGACGACCTCCCAGATCCTCCAGATGTCGATCGCCGGTGCCGTCCGCGCGCCCACGGGCGAAGTTCATATTCGTGGCCAGCATGCCGAGTACACCTACTATGTGGACGGGGTCCCGGTACCTTCAGGGATCTCGGGCAGTTTGAACGAGCTATTCGATCCTGCGGTGGTCGGCCGAATCGATTTCCAGACCGGCGGGTGGGATGCCGAGTACGGAAACAAGAACTCGGCGATCGTGAACATCACGACCCGAGTCCCCACCGGTGGCTTCCACTTCGGGGCCTCGGGCTACGGCGGCTCCTTCAGTGCCAACGGCCAGAGCATGGCGCTGAGCACCAACGCCGGAAAGTTCGGGATTTACCTGTCCGGAGCCCGGCAGTCGACCGACATGCGCCTGGAGCCGGTATTCTTCGACACGCTGCAACAGCGGGGCGTGAATTTCCACAATCACGGGACGGATCTCTTCGGCTTCGCGAAGATTCAGTACAACCCGTCGGACCACGATGTGGTCAACCTGGACGTCAATCGCTCGCGCACCCGCTTCGAGGTTCCCTTCGATTCCTCGGCCGGGTTGATCGACGATCATCAGCAGGACCTCAACGGCTTCGTCAACCTCGGTTGGCGCCATCGGTTCGGCCCAGTTGGAGAATCGGGTTCCCGTTCTGAACTTTTCGTCGGTCCCTACTTCCGGGACGGAAGGCTCACCTACACGCCGGGAGTCAACGACCAGCCATCGTTCATTTTCTTTCCGGACACGCTGACTCCCTTGAACCTCTCGGAAGACCGGAACTTTCATAGCCTCGGCCTGAAGTTGGACTACACCCTGCGGCTACCGCACGAGCTCGAATTCAAATTCGGTACTCAAACCTCGCTGACCCGCGGCCATGAGACCTTCCTGAGCAGCGACTCGCTCGGCAATCCCGGACCGGCCTCCGATTCCGACCTTCGGGGCAGCGACGTCGGCCTTTATGCCCAGACCTCTATCGGCCTGACCGAGCAGTGGGAGCTTCGCGCCGGGGCTCGGTTCGACAATCATGAGGCCCCCTTTGCGGGGAATCAGCACCAGCTCAGCCCGCGGGTCAAACTGAGCTTCTTCCCCGATCCGGCCAACACGTTGTGGGCCTATTACGGACGCCTGTTCATCCCCACCAACGTCGAGGATCTTCGGGCGATCACCCGTGTGGCTCAGGGCGGTGTTGCGGCCACGCCGACGCTCCCGGAACGGGATCACTTCTTCGAACTGGGATTCGTCCACCGATTTCCCGCGGGAGTGGTGCTGAAGCTGGTGGGGTACCGCAAGGTGAGCACGCCCGGAATCGACGACAATACGGTTCCTGGATCGGCCATCGTCACCTCCGTCAACCTGGCCAAGGTCTACATCATTGGGATCGAGAGCGTCATCGAGGTGCATCCATCGGGGCCCCTCTCGGGCTACCTGAACGTCGCCCTCAATCATGGGTACGGGCGCGGACCCATCACCGGTGGCTTCTTTCCGGTCGACAATCCACCGGGGTACTTCGACGAGGATCACGACCAGCGCCTTTCGGTGGTCGGAGCGCTCACCTTAGCTCCGGGCCAATTCTACCTGAGTACCACCGGCATCTATGGCAGCGGGCTGACCAACGGGAATGATCCCGATGCCACCTTCGGCACCGGGCTCTTCGATTTCAACCGGTCCATCAAGGTCTCGCCCAATTTCATTCTGGATGCCAGCGCCGGGTACACCTTCGCGACCGGCGGTCTGGTTCTCCGGCCCGAGATCTTCGTCGATAACATTTTGGACAAGAGGTATCTGCTCAAGGGCGCGTTCTTCAGCGGCCCGTCTGTCGGGCGCCCGCGCAGCGTTCAGGTGCGGCTCGACGTCGGCATGTAAGCGAGGTGCGATCCATGGAAAGTCGGACAAGGCGGCAGGCATGACTCGCCACCGTCGGTCTCAGCCTCCTTCCCAGCGCGCGCCTCTGCGCGATGGGAGGGAGCCGCGTTCAGGGCTGGCCCGATGGGGACCAGCCGCACTCCTGATCGTCTCGGTCTTGGCCTGTACGGATTTCAGCTCCCCACCCCGGACCAACCGCTACGACTGGCAACTGTTCGTCCCACTCGACAGCCTCGGCTTGCAGGTGGATACTCTCGCATTCCATTGGTCTCGGGCGTCGCTACCGGTGAAGATCTGGGTCGCGGACACCGAGGCGTTGCCGGTCCACATGCAGCGAGCCATCGACCTCTGGAAAGGCGCGTTCCTGTACGGCGAGTTCGATGCGGCGATCGTACCCGATTCGGGCGCAGCGGACATGATCGTCAGCTTCGCGACCCCGCCGGGCAGCGCCATCCAGTCGTTGGCACGATTGCAAGCGAGCAGCCCCAGGTCATGCGTAGGAGCTACCGACATCGATACCCTCGGCGGCAGCGACCAGCTCCGGCTCCCGATCCGGATCTATTTGAATGCCACCTTCAGTCCGCCCGACCCCGGCCTCCAGCCATGTCTCAGAGTGGTCGCGACCCATGAACTAGGCCATGCCCTCGGACTCTTCCAGCACAGTTCCGATTCTCTGGACGTGATGTACGGCCAGCCGGTGGCAGAATCACTGAGTGCACGGGACGTCAGCACGGCGGAGGCGCTCTATCACTCACCGGTGACGATGCATTCCGCACGTCCTTGAGGCGAGGGCGGTGAAGAGATGACCGCAAGGGGTACGGTCACCAGAACCGGCCCGAAGAGCCCGGACTTCTAATTCCAAGGGCCAGGTGTGAGGTTTCAAGGTCAAGGATTACTCAGGATGCTCCCTGACCTCTGGCCCTGACTTCACATTGGAACTCACGACAACTCATGTCTACTCGCTGTAGAGCCTCAATCCTGGTTGTTGGCCTGCTCCTCGGTGCGGTTGGATGCAATCGCGCCCAGCGCGGCGCTTCTCCCGGCAACTATCACGGCGTGAGTGTCAGCCCGCCCTTTCCCAAGCCGGACTTCACCCTCACCGCGATCGACGGCACCCCGTTCAACTTCCGCCAGGCGACCGAAGGGTTCGTGACGCTTCTCTTCTTCGGATACACCCATTGCCCTGACGTCTGCCCGCTGCACATGGCCAACATCGCGGCGGTCCTTCACCGGCTCGACCCGGACGTGGCCGATCACATCAAGGTCGTTTTCGTGAGCACCGATCCGGACCGGGACACGCCGGATCGCCTGCGGAAATGGTTGGGTGATTTCGACCCGAGGTTCATTGGCCTCCGGGGCCCGATTGACAGCATCAATCTGATCCAGCGGGGGCTCCATCTCGGGGCCGCCACGCGCGAGACCCTGAGTGACACTTCGTACGGCATCGCCCACGGCGCCTTGGTACTGGCCTACTCCACCGACAACCTTGCCCACCTGGTCTACCCCTTCGGCATGCGGCAGGAGGACTGGGCCAACGATCTCCCCAAGCTCGTCAAGGAACCTCCGCCTTCGAGCGCGGCGTCGAAGTGAGCCGGTGCGATATCTCCTGATTGTCCCTGTGGTCCTGGGACTGAGCCTGCCCGGCTGCCGGCGGCCAGCGGACGTCGGCACCGCGAGAGCGGGCGCTCTGCGGATCCAGCAGGCCTTTGCCTTCCAGCCCATCACTCGGGACGAAGCGGCAGTGTATTTCGAGGTACGAAATTCCGCGAACGACCCCGATACCCTGGTCGGAGCCGCCGCGGACATTGCCGGCGCCGCCATGATCCACGGAGAGGCGGAGGGTGCGGGTATGACGGCCAGGAACGAACTTCCGATACCCGAACACGGCACCCTCCTCCTGGAGCCGGGGCGACTGCACCTCATGCTGATGAACCTCGACCGGATTCCCCAAGCGGGCGAGCGATTCAATCTGACACTCACCTTCAGGCGCGCCGGAACCGTGACCTTCGCCGTGCCGGTGCGGCCCTACGGCCAATGAAGCTGACCTGGTGGTGCTCCGCGAGTGACGCGCCGTGGGAGTGGGTCTGGAAGCCCTACCCGGGTGTCTGGCTCCTGGTCCTGCTCCTCCTGCTGGGCTACCGTCGGGCCCTGCGGCGAGCGGAGGAGCGGGATCCGGGAGTAAGGTCGGCGGGAAACCTGCGGGTGGCGAGCTACCTCGGGGGAGTACTCACGATCTGGCTGGCGACGGATTGGCCGCTCGGCGCCCTGGGGGCCAGCTACCTCCTCGCGGTGCACACGGTGTCGTTCATCCTCCTCGCTCTGGTGGCCCCACCGCTCCTCCTCCTCGGCTGGCCCGCGATCGAGCAAGAACCCTCGACCTCATCGATCCGGAAGGCCATCCGGCTCACCACCAGACCCCTGCTCACACTCTCCATATTCAACGTCGTGCTCTTGGTCACACACCTGCCACCGGTGGTGGATGGCCTCATGCCCCTTCAGCTCGGAGCCTTCGCCATCGACATGGCGTGGCTGCTGGCCGGTCTCGCCTTCTGGTTTCCTGTCGTGCGGCTTGGCGACAGCGGAGAGATTCTCTCCCACCCCAAGCGGATGCTCTACCTGTTCGCGGGAACCCTGCTCCCTACCGTACCCGCGGCATTCATGATCTTCTCCAACTATCCGATCTACGGCCTCTATGAGCTGGCGCCGAGGGTGCACGACATCACGGCGAGGGACGATCAGCAGGTGGCGGGATTGACCATGAAGATCATCGGCGACTTGCCCTTCTGGCTTGCCTTTGGGCTGGTGTTCTTCCGGTGGGCCCGGGAAGAGTCAGGAGGGAAGGGGCCAGATCATCCGTCGGCTGGAGTACCGGCGGCCATCGCCTGATCGCAGGGATCAGAACCGCGGGGTTCGCTTCCAGCCCGGTGTGAACGCCGGGGGAGCGAGGGTCGCCCGCCGAAGCACCTCGAGGTGGGGAGCGATAAGATCCCCAAGCTGTTGGGCCACCGCCATGTCGGTGCGCGTGAACGTGGCGGCCGAGATCGCGGTCATGGCTAGCGCGCCAAGAATTGTCCCGGCCACTCGCAAGGGGACCACCAATATGGAGACTGGACCCATCCCCCCATCTTCATCGGTCAGGAGATACGGCACCTCGCCGCGAATCACCTGACCGACCAGGGTGCCACCCAGCGCCTGCTGCGGTCGGTCCGCCAGGGGCGTCGGATCCCCCGGCTCCACGATCGCCACCCGATGCTCATCGCCAAGACGAACCGCGAATTCGATCCGGTCAACCGGTAGCAGCGCGTTGGCCTGGGTCGCGAAGAGTCGGGTACCCTCCCCCAGAAGCGGAAGGGTGGCTAGCTGCTCGGCGATCCTGCTCAGATGCATCGGGATATGGCGGAGGACACTAAGGTTGCTCCGCAACACCTGCTGATGCCAGAGCAGAAGGAAGGAGTCGACCCGCGGGGCGACCAGCGCTCCGACCTGGTCCAGCAGCTGCAGGTCCTCCTCCCCGAAGAACTCTTCTCCTTCGCTTCCCAGGAATAGGTAGCCCACGGTCCGCTCCAGAATCCTGAGCTTCACCCCGAGGACCGACCGGGGAGCCTCGCTCCCTTCGCCATGACTCCACGGGACCGCCCAAGCGCCAATGGGGTCGCTCAGCGCGTCACGCACCAGGAGTAGGCTCGAATCGCCGAAGAGGGCGCGGAGGTCAAGATGCTGGGCGCTGAGGACCAGCGATGGATCCGACCACAGCGGTCCCAGCCCGTGACTGCCCAGCCGGTAACATTGATCCCCGGAGCCGTCGGGGACCAGCAACTCGGCGTGATCGTGGGGGAGTAGCGGTTGCAGCGCGAACGAGATTGCCAGCAGAAAATCCCGGGGAGTGCTCGCGCCGGCGCAGGCCTGGCCCAGGGCGGTAAAGAGGATCGCCAGGCGGCCGTCGTCGTGGCCGGCTTTTTCGCTGGGGCGGGAGACCCTCGGCTCGGCCTCTTCCACCGGAGCCGCCTCGCCGGCCGCCCAGCGGCGAGAGATTCGGCCCATGAGCGGCCCCATCGCCCGCACCGCGCCTTGCATCATCGCGCGATGAAAGGGCCCGTATTGCTCCGGGCGCAGGTCGCCCAGCAGCAGCAATCCCACATCGGTATGACCGTGCCGGATCCCGAGGCACATGGTGGACCCGTAACCAGCATCACGGACAATTTCTTCCAGCACAGAAAGTTGAGACGGCTCCAATGCCGGTGATGGACGGGGAATGACCAGGTGGTCCTGAGCGAGAGCTTCGGGACCGATCAGGATCGCGACGCCGTCGGGAGTGAAAAGCCAAAGCGCGAAGAGGTCATGAGGAACATCGGACATCACCGCGTCCGAGACCGCCTCCTGCCAGGTGCGAAGTACTTCGAGGTCGGTCGCATCCTCCTCCCTCCCGAGCAACGGTATGCT
>JBGPJS010000034.1:0-14794 GCA_041485505.1 Gemmatimonadota bacterium
CATCGTCGAAAACATGAGCGGATTCGTGGACCCCGAGACCGGCAAGCGCTGGGAGTTCTTCTCCGCCGGCGGCGGACAGCGTCTGGCCGACGAGCTCGGCGTCCCGCTCCTGGGCAGCGTCCCGCTGCAGCCCCGGATGGCGGAGCTGGCCGACGCCGGCAAACCGATCCTGGTGGCCGAGCCCGAGAGCCCGGCCGCCAACAGCCTGCGCGCGATCGCGAAAGAGATCGATGCGGCGCTGGGGGGGAAGACGTTCGCGCTGCCGATACTACGCGGATAGTTCCGAGTTCCGAGTTCCGAGTTCCGAGTTCCGAGTTCACAGTTCCGAGTTCACAGTTCCGAGTTCACAGTTCCGAGTTCCAAAGTTCCCGGTCACGAGCCTGAATCTTTGACGACTGTCTCCGGACCTAACGCGGAACTCGGAACCCGGAACTCGGAACTTGTATCCGGCCCCTCCTACCGACCATCCTTCGTCTCGCCTTGCGCCGGCCGCGCTGGGCATCGGCCACAAGGTCGAGGGGATCAGCTACATGAGGTCGGTAGGGTTCGGCCTCGCGGCCGAGGCATCGTAGGTCAGAACAGAAGGCGAGGGCGTGAGCGCGGGGAACGGGGAACGGGGAACAGAGAAAAGGGAAAGGGGAACGGGGGACGGGACCGCTCCCCCGGTGTCATCCTGAGCGAAGCGAAGGATCTCTTGCGGAAACAAGGCGAGAGATCCTTCGGTCGCTCCGCTCCCTCAGGATGACACATCGGCGGAACCGCAGGCGCCAGTTACCATCGGCACCCCGTTCCCCGTTCCCCGTTCCCCGCTCACCGCTTACCGCTCACCTTTTTCAGTCCCTGGTCAATCCGCTCCCCCACCCGTCGCGCGGCTTCGATGTTCCCCGTGAGGTCCGCCGCCGTCGCGGTGCCCACCCGGAGCCTCAGCAGATCGAGTCGCACCGTGTCCAGGGCTGAAATCACCTCCGTCAGATGATCGGACACGCGCGCGCGTTCCAGCTCTAGCTCCGTTCGAACCGCGCGTCGCGCCGAGTCGCTGGGATCGCCGATCTCGGCGAGGGCATCGGAGAGCTCCGCCTGGCGTCTCCGGAGCGCGACCGCATCCACCGAGAGCCTCCCGATGACTTCTTCGACCTCTCCCAGATGTTTCCGGCTCTCCGGCGGCAAGGCGAGGAGCAGCGCCTTCGCGGCATCGGCCAGATAGACCGCCGTGGGCTGGGCCGAGGGTACCGCCGCGGGCGGGCGCCTCTGGAGCCAGCGGTGGCCCAGCCGGAACAGCCAGCGCGCCTTCCGGAACCAGAGCCGGGAGAGGAGACCCGGCTTCCCATCGGCCGGGGCCTCGAGGGTGCCGCCGAACCAGCGTCCCAATCCCACCGGTAGCAGGAGCGCCAGCAGCTCGATCAACACACCCAGAGGCGCTCCCGCCGACTCCAGTCCCCATTGTTTCGGGCCCAGCCAGAAGAGCAGCAGGGCGCCGACGCCGGCCAGGTACAGCGCGGTGGAGCGGGCGCGCGACGGCCGTGGCGCGGGGTCCGGCTCAGCGCGGGCTTCCCGTTGCACAGCCGCCTCGAAGTCCTCGGCGCTCCACCCCTCCCGGACCGCGTTGCGGATCAGACGGCTGAGTTGGATGCCGCGGACGGCGCCGAGGCTCGCGAGCACCAGCGCGATGCCGATGGTGTACACCCTGCCGAATCCCATGAAGTCGGCGGTGAGCACCTGGCTCAGTCCCGCGATCCCGGCCAGGGTCCCGTACCCCACCAGATCCATCGCCAGCGCGGAGGATTCGTGATGGAGTCTCCGGAGGGTCTCGGGAATCGCGGGCAGGGTCTCACGACTGAGCGCCGCCGCCAGCGCCTCGCCGCCGGCGAAGCGTGCCTCTGGGCTCTTCGCTAGACAGCGATCGATGGCCTGGGACAGCGCGCGTGGCGCCCCGGGGCGGAGCGATGCCACCGGGGGAGCCGGGATGCTGAGATGGGCGGTGAGCAGGCCGGCCGCCGATTCCGCCTCGAAGGGAAACCGCCCGGTGAATGCGAAGAAGGCGGTGACGCCGAGTGAGTAGAGGTCGCTCCGGCCATCCACTGTCTCACCGGCGGATTGCTCCGGGCTCATGTACCGTGCGGTCCCCAGCACATCGCCGGTGGGTGTGGCCGGCGTGGTCTCCGAAACGCGGGCAATGCCAAAATCGGTGACGAGGGCCCGGCCGGTGCCCCGTTCCAACAGGATGTTCTCGGGCTTGATGTCGCGGTGGACCACGCCACGTTGATGGGCATAGCCCAGCGCCCAGGCCACCTCCTGGACCAGCCGGGTCACGGCGGCCGCATCCATGGGCCCTTCCTGGCGCACCCGTTCGCCCAGGGTCTGTCCCGGGACAAAGGCCATCACGAAAAACACCAGCGCGCCCTGCTCCTCGACCGCATGGATCGGAACGATGTGAGGATGAAAGAGCTGGGCTGCCGTGCGGGCCTCCTGGAGAAACCGGGCCCGGAGGGCGGGAGTCGCCGCCAGATGGGGCGGGAGCAGCTTGATGGCGACGGGCCGGTCGAGCGCGGCATCCTGGGCCAGGAAGACGATGCCCATCCCACCTCGGCCGATCTCCTGCTCCAGGGTGTATCGGCCCGCTACCACTGCCTGCAGGGCGAGGAATTCGAGGGAGGGGGCTGGTTCAGGCATGAGGGACAATACGTGGGGAACGGGGAACGGGGAACAGGGAACGGGCTGGTGAACAGTAAACAGTGAAGAGTGAACTGGGGTGCTGGCCAATCCGTTTGTTTGTCCCGGTTCACTGTTCACTGTTCACTGTTTACTGTTCCCTGCATTCCGCTCAAAGGCCATATCTTACAGCATGCCTCTAATCACCCTCCTCACCGACTTCGGGACCACCGACTCCTACGTCGGCGAGATGAAGGGGGTTCTGCTCTCGCTGGCCCCCGGCACCACGCTGGTGGACCTCTCTCACGATATCGCCCCCGGCGACATCGCCTCGGCGGCCTACGTCCTGAGCCGCGCCTGGCACCGTTTCCCCGAGGAGACAGTGCATCTGGTGGTGATCGATCCCGGGGTGGGGACCTCGCGGGGCGCGCTAGCGTTCCGGGCCCGGGGCCATTTCTTCGTCGGTCCCGACAACGGGGTGTTTACCCCCGTCTTTCGCGCCGTGGACATCGAGGCGGTGTCGCTACCGGCTCCGGAACTGGCCGCTCCCACCTTTCATGGCCGCGATCTCTTCGCTCCCGTGGCGGCGGCGCTGGCGAGCGGCCGAAGCCTCTCCAGCCTGGGGGCGCGCTATACCCAGTCGCCCCAGCGGGTGAGCGGTGCGGCCCCACGGTACGAAGGCAAGAGCGTGGTAGGCGAAGTGATCTACGTCGATCGCTTCGGCAATCTCATCACCAACCTGACGCCGGAGCTGGTTCCCGACTATGCCACCCTGGAGGCGGAGAGTCTCAACATCGGACGGCTGCATACCACCTTCGGCGACGTTCCCACCGGTGGCTTGGTGGCCTACCTCGGTTCGGGGGGAACGGTGGAGATCGCCGTCCGCAACGGTTCCGCCGCCCGCCGTCTGGGGTTGGGTGTGGGAGGGAAAGTGCGGGCGTGGCTGGGGTGATAGGGTGGGGAACAGGGAACGGGGAACAGGGAACAAAAGCGGGGAACCGGGAACCGAGAAGGTAACTGAGGCCCCGGCTCCGCTATTGTGTCATCCTGAGGGAGCGTAGCGACCGAAGGATCTCTCGCCCGGGGCAGGCCAGAGGGCCAGAGATCCCTTCGCTTCGCTCAGGATGAACACCGGGCGAGTTCTCCCCGTTCCTTTCCCGTTTCCCGCTCACCGCTCACCGATTACCGCTCCTCTTACGCCGCCCTCCCAATTGGGCATATTATCCCCGCCGATCCCCCGGCTCCCCGAGTATCTGTAGCCTCCTCTACTCCTTCTCGCGAATGGTGAACGGCAAGAACTCGCTCCTGGAGCGGCTCCGCAAGGCCGTGGCGCCAGACTTCACGGTCGAGCGCGAGATCGCCAGCGGGGGCATGGGAACTGTTTTTCTCGGCCACGACAACCGGCTCGCCCGCCCCGTCGCCATCAAGGTCCTCCGCCCCGACTTCGCCACCGCCGACTGGGTGGAGCGGTTCCTCCGCGAAGCTCGCGCTCTCGCCAGCCTCAGCCATCCCAACATCGTTCCCATCTTCCGGGCCGACGAGCGGAACGGGCTGCTCTACTACGTCATGGAGTACATGCAGGGCGAGACCCTCGCCTCGCTCCTGGCCCGGGGGCCGCTCTCGCTGGTCGAGGTGCTCAGGCTGGGAGATGAATTGCTCAGTGCGCTCGAAACCGCGCACCGGGTGGTGATCCACCGGGACATCAAGCCGTCCAACATCTTCATCCGTGAGGGCCGTGCCGTTCTCACCGACTTCGGCATCGCCAGACCCAGCGGCGACAGCAGCTCCAGCCTCACCGAGCAGGGATCCCGGATCGGCACGCCCGGCTATATGGCGCCGGAGCAGCAAGCCGGCGACGCCGTCACTCCGCGGACCGATCTCTACGCGGTCGGACTGGTCCTCTACGAGGCCAGCGCCGGATACCGTCTTCCACCTCTGACGCCGGTGGAGCGGATTCCCTGGTCCCCGGTGCCGCGGTGGTTCCGGGGCGTGCTCCGGCGTGCCCTGCAGTGGGAACCCCAGGACCGCTGGCCCGACGCGAGCGGATTTCGCCAGGCCCTGGAGCGGGTCCGGGTACGGCGGAGCCGGCTCACTCCGCTCCGGGTCGGCGTGATGATCGCCATGGCCTCGTTGGTCGGTGTCGCGGGGCGCGAGACCTGGCGGAGTCTCCATCCGCCGCGGCCCACCTGCCCACCCCGGGCCGACCTGGCACTGCTGCCGTTCAAGGTGAGCGGCGGGGTCAGCGCCCTGAACGGTGAGGAATTCACCGGTCTGGTGGAGGCCAAGCTCGACTGGTATGGCCGCCTGGTGCTGGCACCGCCCGAGTGCCGGCCGGCCCCACCGGGAAGAAACCCGCCGAATCCCGACGGCGCGTCGAAGGTGGATTACCTCGTCGAGGGGCTCGTGGTGCCGCGGGGATCCGGTGTGGTGTTGAGCCTGACGGTGCGCCAGGGGGCTCAGCGCTTCGAGAGCCTGGAGATCCCCGGGGATGTCGGTCAGGTACTCTCCTGGAGCCAGGTCGTGGCCGACGCCATCGTCCGCCGGGTGTTTCCCTCACAGTGGGACGAGTACCACCAGCTCGCCGCCGGCTCCAGTTCCAACACCAGCCTTCAGGCCTGGCGCCACTACTTCGCCGGCGAACGAGAGTTTCAGCGTGACGCCTACAACTTCGCGAAAGCCCAGTACGACAGCGCCCTCACCCTCGACCCCAATTTCGTGCAGGCCGCCTGGCGGATGGGGATCGTGAAGCGGTTCCTCCGGGAGCCCTTCGAGGAGTATCTGAAAGAGTTCCTTGAGCAGCATCCCAATCTGCCGGCGCAATACCGGAACCTCGCCCAGGCGTTGCTGGAACCAGTCCTCAGCAATCGTTTTGCCTTGTACAAGGAGACAGTCAGCAACTTCCCGGGGGACGGGTACGCCCGGTTCGTCTATGCCGATGAGTTGTTCCACCGGGGCCCACTGATCGGCATGGCGCTGGATTCCGCCCTCGCACAGTTCGACTCGGCGGTGAAAATCGAGCCCTACCTGGACCAGATGCCGGCGTACGATCACCTGCTCTATGGCTATCTCCGTCTGGGCCTGCGAGCCCAGGCGGATACCGCGCTCGACCATCGAGTCCAGATCCGCCCCTCTGGTGAGTCGGAGGACGCCCGGCGCCGGAGGTTCTTGAAGCTGGCCTACGATTTCCGGTACCGTCCATCCCTGGCCGGGCTCAAGGTCTGGGCCCTGGGCCTGATCGCTGATTCCGCCATGCTGGAGGGAGCCGGCCGCTATGAGCGTCTCGGCTCATCGTTCGATATTCCGAATGCCATGGAACCGTTGGGGCGAGTGCTGGTACGAAAAGGCACCCTGCCTTACGCCAAGGCCAACGGGTACATGGGGATCGGGCTGGGATACATGATGATGGGACGGCCGATGGCGGCGCTCCCCCGTCTCGACTCCGCGGCCGCGCTGTACTCCCGGCCGGACCAGGAAGGGCGGCCGACGCCGCCGGTCTTCCGCCCGGTTGACCGTTTGCTGGAACAGGCGGAATGGCGGGTCATGCCCGGCGTGCTCGGGCTGCCGGGGATCAGCGATCGGGAGGTGAGCTGGGGACTTCGCACCCTCGACTCGATCGTCCAGGGGGGCCGTAGCGCTCCCCGCGCCGCCTTTGCGCTGGCGGCGGAGGCCTTCCATCGGGGGGATACGACAGCCGCCCTTCGCTACTCCGGCATTGTCGCCAGGCTGGCATCCGCCAATCCCGGCGTCGCCCGGCTCTCCCTGCTTCTTACCGCCATGCAGGTCGCCGCTCGCGGTCGCCTGGACTCGGCAATCGCTCTCTCTCAGCCCCTGCTCACCTATGGGCCCCATGGTGCCTTGGTCGATCCTTTCAGTCGGTCAGTGCTGTACCTGCGAGGTGCCGAATGGCTGCGAGCCACCCGCGAGGACGACGTGGCCGACCTGGCGCTGCTCTGGTATCAGAACTCCGACAACGGCATCGAAGGCTGGCCGCAATGGCAGCTCGAGCCGGGTGAGGTCGACAACATGCTCGGCGTGTACGCCCGCCTGCTCCGGGCCGAAGCCGCCATCGCCAGAGGCGACACGACCACGGCCTGTCCGCTGCTCCAGCGGGTGCTCGAGCTCTGGGAGCAGGCCGAGCCCGGCATGGCGCCACTGAAACAGCGCGCGGAGCAGGCCGCGAAAGGCTGCCACCGATGATTCTCTGCCGCATCCTGGGCCCGGTGGAGGTGAGTGTCGATGGCCAGAGCGCCCCCGCCGAGCTCCTGTGGCGGAAGCATCTCGCCCTGTTGATCTACCTGGCCCGCTCTCCTCGAAAGGCGCGGACCCGCGAGCATCTCATCGGGTTGCTCTGGAACGACAAGCCCGAGGCCGCCGCGCGGCACTCGCTGAACGAAGCGCTGCGGGTCATCCGTCGGGTCGCGGGGGACGGTACCGTGGAGACCGATGCCGGACAGATCCGACTCGGTCCCGAGGCAGTCGAGCTGGACACCGACCGGCTGGACACTATGAGCGCCGCTCGGGACTGGGAAGGCGCCGCGGATCTGATCGCGGGGGAATTCCTCGAGGGGTTTGGAGTCCCCGGTGCCTCCGACTTCGAGGACTGGCTCGCGACCGAACGCGCGATGTGGCGGCAGCGTTCGGTTGCCGTGCTGGCGGGGCACGCGGAAGGGTTGCTCGCTCGGGGCGACCTGCACACCGCCGCCGAGGCGTCCACCCGCGCCCTGACGCTCGATCCCGGCTCCGACAACGCGGTGCGGGCCCTGATGCGGAGCCTGGCGCTCGCGGGAGACCGTTCCGGTGCCTTGACCCGGTATGAGAGTTTCGCCAAATACCTCGAGGCCTCACTGGGCGCCCAGCCCGATGCGGAGACCCGGGCCCTGGCCCAGCGGATCCGCCGGGAGCGGGTGTGGCATCGGGCCGGAGTTCCCCCCACCGAGGATGAAGTTGAATCCCGCCGAACCCCCCTCATTGGCAGGGAGCGCGAGCTGGAGCGGATCCTGGGCGCGTGGAGCGGCTGCCGCGGCGAGCGCCGCGCGGCCTGCGCCGTGGTGCTGGCCGAAGCAGGACTCGGCAAGACCAGGCTGGCCGAGGAGGCGCTGGCCCGGGCCCGTCTCGAGGGAGCGGCGGTGGCCGCGGTCCGCGGCGTCGAGGCCGATACCGGAGAGCCCTGGAGCGGGGTGATCGGTCTGGCCCGAGGCGGCCTGCTCGATGCGGTCGGGATCGCCGCCGCCGCGCCGGAATCACTCGCCGCACTGGCGGCCCGGATCCCGGAGTGGGCGGAGCGATTCGCCGCCGCGGTGCGAGGAGTCGAAGCTCTCCCCCTCGGCCGGGCGATGCGGGAAATCCTTCGCGCCGTCGGCCAAGAACAGCCGGTCTTTCTGGTGCTCGACGACGCCCAGTGGCTGGATCGGGATTCCCTGCTGGCGTTGGGTGCGGCGCTCAGGGACCTCGCCGCATCACCAATCTTCGTGGTCTTTGCCGCGACGCCGACCCCGCCTCGCGATGAGCTGGATGATCTCCGCAGCCGGCTGGGTCGGGATCTGCCCGGCGTCGCGGTCGACCTGGGCCCGCTTACCAGCGAGCACCTCCGGGCCCTCTCCCGCTGGGCGCTGCCGTCGTACAGCGAGGCGGAGATCGACCGGCTGGCCCGCCGAGTCGCCACCGATTCCGCTGGCCTGCCTCTGCTCGCCTTCGAGTTGCTGCACGCCGTCAGGCTGGGCCTGGATTTCCGGGAGTCACCGGGGGCATGGCCGGAGCCGTTCCGGACCCTGGATCAGAGCCTTCCCGGCAATCTGCCCGATGCGGTGGTCGCCGCCATTCGGATCAATTTCCGACGACTCAGCGCCAACGCGCAGCGGGTGCTCATCGCCGCGGCGCTGGTGGGTGGCCGGGTCCCCGGTGAGCTGATTGGCCGGGGTTCGGGCCTCGCAGGCGACGATCTTCTGAATGCCTTGGATGAGCTCGAGTGGTCCCGTTGGCTCACCTCGGAGGGAAGAGGCTACTCGTTCATTGCCCGGATCATGGGCCAGGTGGTGGCGAGGGACATGGTGACGCCGGGGCAGCGGGCGAGAATTCTTGACCTGGTAGGTGGTAAACAGTGAACAGTTAACAGAGAACAGGGGCTCCACAATCGATCAACCCTCCTGGCTAAGTGGGTCAGGAGGCCGGTTCGCTAACGGAACGCCCGGTTTACGGTTTACCGTTCACTGTTCACGGTTGGCCTGTCGCAAACAAGGCCCTCAATATTCCTCCCGCTAACCTTCACTGACGGTCTCCGGAGGTCTCAATGCCTACTCGAAATGCCTTAGCGTCTGCCCGACTGCAATACTCCCAACCGGCGCCGGGTGCTCCCTACCACATCAACCTGCAGGTGTGGAGCCATTCCTACGACCATCCCAATGCCGTGCACCGAAGCGCCCTGGTCAACGCCGTCTACCTGACCCAACTTCCTCTCGGCCCCGCTTACGCGGTCTCCAATATTGTGATCAAGGACCGCTACGGCATTGATCAGACCGCGCTCTGGCGTCGGTCGAATGGGATTCAGGAGGAAGGGTTCGAGGGGTACACCGAACTCGACACCCACGGGGCGTGTGGCCCGGGGCTCACCAACGTCCTCTGGAGTGCTAATTCGGGGATCTACGACGAGCGGTGCGCGGCGGACCCCTCGTGTGATGCCAAGCGGCTCCAGACCTATCTCTCCCTGCCCGAGCAGCTGACCGCCTACAACTACCTGCTTGGCCCGGTCACCTTTTCCTTCGATATCGTGCTTTCCGCTCCGCCGTCGGCGGTGCGGCTCCAGGTGGGACATATTGGGGGCAATAGGGGCCACCCCGCCCAGCGAGCGGCGACGATACCCCAGGAGCAGTTGGTCATTCAGTTTCCGTAGAGGGCGCTCTCATGCAACACTGCCCTCGGCGGCGCCCAACCCGGCATCGCCGTCGCAGGAGGGCGTTCAAACCACCCTTCGCGTCTCCGAGTTCGTTGCCACCATGGCGCTGATGTTCTGCGCTGGAGCCCTTGGAGGCTGTCTGTACAATTTCCGGGGCCTGATCAAACACTCGCAGCACGGCGACTTCGACCACCGCTACGCACTCTCCTACTACCTGCGCCCGCTGTCGGCAGGGGTAAGTGGCCTCATGGTATTCTTCGTCCTGCTCGGGGGCGCCCTCACGCTAAACGCCGGCACTCAGGGTCAGGCCGCCTGGCAATCGCTGACGGGCCGCATGCCCTATGTTGCACTCTCCCTGCTGGCCGGGTACGGCTCGCAGGAGTTCATGATGAAGCTCAAGGACCTGGAAACGCCAGGTCTGCCCGCGGAGGGGTGATGGCTCGCAGAACCCGCAGCTGAACGAGCAACCTCCTTCTGGGCTCATCCTGACTTCCTGAGACTTCATATGCGGGTCAGCGCGCTTCTTACCATCGCAGGGATTATCGCCCTGTTCTGTGGCGTTGGATTCTTGCTGTGGCCGTTCTTCCTCGCCTATGCGGTTGGCCTCACCTTTGTGTGCCTGCACGGCATCGTCGCCCACTTCGTCTGGGGCGAGCAGTTCGGTGACCTCATCAGCATGATGGCTTCCAGTGGGTACCCGCCGGCTGGAAGTCCACCCTGGCAGAATGTCCTGAGCTGGCCTTTGCACAAGCTCAAGTATTTCGGCCTGTTTTCGATCGCGTTCGGGGTATACCTGACCGTTGAACGGATCCAAGAGTATCTCGGCGGCAAGCCGTTCTAGCGGCTTGTTGAGCAGCTACCGTCTCACCAGCAGTTGCACGGAGACTACGTGGACTTCGACATCCAGGTGAAGGTCGCCATCTATCGCGCCCTCGCGGCCACTGGCCAGGCGCCCCGGGCCGACGAGATCGCCGACCAGCTCGTGGTTCCACCGCCGGACGTGAAAAAGGCCTATGCTCGGCTGGCCCAGCGCCGCCTGCTGGTCCTGGAGCCCGATGGCGTCAGCATCCGGATGGCGCCCCCCTTCTCGGGGGTTCCCACCCAGCATCGGATTCAATCCGCTGGCGTCCAGTACTACGCCAACTGTGCCTGGGATGCCTTGGGTATTCCCGCGGCGCTCGGCCGGCCGGCCGAGGTCATATCCCGCTGCGAGCAATCCCACGAACCGCTGGAGTTGGCGGTAGGTGTGGCGGGCCCGGAGGCCTCCTCCTGGCTGTTTCATTGCGGAGTCCCCGCGGCCCAGTGGTGGCAGGATATCGTTTTCACCTGAAGCACCATGCTCTTCTTCCGGTCGGAAGAGCTGATCGATGCCTGGTGTGGGTCCCGCGCCATTCCGCGACGGCCCACCGTGCGGATGGACCAGCTGTGGCAATTGGCCGTGACCTGGTACGCGACGCGGCTGGAGCCCGAGTCTCGGCGCCCCGCTCCCACGGAGATGCGCCGGATCTTTGAGGGGATCGGCCTCGAGGGAGATTTCTGGGATCCGCAGGCCGATACTTTTTCCGGTGAGCAGTGAGCAGTGAGCGGTAAGCAGGGTAGTAAGCAGTAAGCAGTAAGCAGTGAACAGTGAACAGGGTGCTCCGCAATCGAACGGCCCTCCTAGCCCATGGCCAGGAGGATCGCTCTCTTCATAGTTGCAGCGTGTGACCGATCCTTCACGCCCGCTTAACCCACCATTGTGGCCCGACACGCTAGGATTGCGCTACGGCACGCATTGGGAGGGCGCACTCATGAGAAAGATCACTGTCCTTGCACTCGGGATATTCGCGGTGGCGGGACTGGCCTGCGGTGGTAGCGACGGGGCGTCGGGCCCGCCCCCCAACCTCACCGGCACCTGGCAGGCCACCAAGGTGGAGTTCACCAGTACGGGCAATCCCAGTCAAAAAGTGGATATCATCGCCCAGGGGGTAACGGTGACGCTGGTGCTCAACGCGGGAGGGACCTATCAGGAGACCACGAAGACCCCCGGTCAAACTGATGAGGTGACGACCGGGACCTGGAGCGCGTCGGTGAACATCTTCACCATGACCGAGACCGGCCTGCCATTCTCATGGCAATTCAACCTCAGCCTCTCGGGCACCACGCTGACGCTGAGCGGCGCCGACAGTCAATTCGATTTCAATAGCGATGGCATCGACGATCCGGCGAAGCTCACGGTGGTTCTGACCCGGTAGTTGGACCGACCCTCCTCGCCCGAGTACTGGGAGGGTCGCTTGGTTTCGGAGCAACCCGCTTACCGCTCACAGTTGAGATGTCGCAAACGGGGCCCTAAATGTCGTATTTAGGGCCCTAGACGGCGGCCGGATTTGCGGTCGTTTAGTCTTCACGGGAGCCGGCGAGGCCTGTGGCAGCATCTACTCAGCAAGCTCCATCGTATCATGGCGTGAAGCGCGACGATTCGAGCCTACTCCTACCGCTCCGCTTTCATACGGAGCATCATCCTTCGTGAGGCTCAGATCTATCCGGTTTACCCACCCGATGTGTGGTAGGCTAGGAGTTTCGCACCAGTGCCGCCTAACCGCATGAAAGCTGGCCGGCCGCGGCCATAGGTTCTCGCGGAGCAGGGATAACCCGGGATTCCTACATTCTTGCCATCCAGGGTTCCACACGCCCATGGCATCCGAGCCAACTCTCTCGCTTCATACGACGCACTTCATCGCAGCGGTTGGGGCCAATCCGGCTGTACTCTCTGACTTGCACCGCTCACCAGGTTTACCTCAGCCCCGACTCCAAAGCGAAGACTCTCGACTTCTAGCATGGTGGACATCCTTAACTACCGCCAGCAATCTCCCCTCAAGATCTCCGCCGTTCGCTCCGGTCGTCCTCACCCTTGGTGATTCATGCGGCCGCGGTTGCAGCCGGAAGAATGGCTGCTGCGCTGGTGCATCGGTTGTCTTGGACCCCCGTGGCCCTGAAGTGGTGGTTCACACCGCCTCCATAGGCCTGCCTCCTGTCTATGTCTATCAAGGGCCGGACCTGACAGTTCTCACCACCGCTCCGGTCCTGATTCCGACACTCCTAGGCAAGACTCTATCTCTTGACCCTACTGGAGTCCTTGAGCTGCTGACTGTCGGCTACCCCCTCGACCATCGCACCCTTTACCAGTCTACCAGCCTCTTACCGCCCGCCACAAAGTGCCGAATCTCCGTTGACAGATTCTCGACCTGTGGGATCACTATAACGCCGATGTCGGGGCCGGCCGCCAACGCCCCCGCCTCCCCCTGGGAGGATGGTGTCACAACCTTTCTTGAGGCTCTGCAATCTCGCGATCTCTCCCGGTCAGTATTGTCCCTGACAGCCGGCCTAGATACCCGCGCCATCCTCGCTGCCCTGACGTTGCTTGATGTTCGCATTCCAACAGTCACACTCATCGGGCAGATGCGTCCCTCCGTTGATGCCATCATTGCCGGCCGCCTCGCTTCAAGCCTCGGCGTCACCCATGAGACAATCTCTCTGGATCACGCCTTTCAGCGAGCCCTACCCGACTACGCCACCCGGGCTTCACTGCTCTCAAGCGGCCTCATCAGTATTGCCGGCGCCCATGAGGTATTCTTCGCTGAGCAGGTCCGCGCCCGCGCTGCCTCACGCCTCTCGGGTATCGCAGGTAACCAACTCGCCCGCTGTGGAGTGGAGGCCGTGCGTCCCCGACATGCGGCACTCTCCATCCTATCACCGCCTTTTCTTGCCCAAGCGCGGCCTGGCTTCAGTCCGCCGCACTTGCACCGTCACTTGCCTAGAGATCCTGCTGCTCTGCGCTCGTTCCTTCTCACTCGCGAGTTGCCGCAAAGTCTCCAAGGGCTCTTTCAGATCGCACATACCCACTCCACCCAGCAGGTTCCCTATGCGGACGCCGCGCTTGCACTTGCCGTGCCGGTGCGATCTTTCCATGGACCTGCCGCCCCAGGTCCGCTGGTGCTTCGACTCCGAGACATCCGCCATCGCTTCGTAGGCGAATACCATCATCGGTCGTTTCAGCTCGCCACAATCCGCCGTGCCGGGCCCCCTCTTGCGACCCTTCCCATTAACTGGGGATGGACGGCTACCGGACGACCCTCACTCGCCGGTCTGTTCCTTGGGTTTCGTGGAGCGCTCGATGCGGCTCTGGCTCCCTGGGGCACCTTCAGAAGCGTTCGCCGGTCTCTCCGCCTGGAAGGGCTTCACATGCTGTACGATGTGAAGGACTGGTTTCTGGGTCCGCTGCGGGACTTCGCTAACGACACCCTCCGTGGCCACAGTCTCCGGAACTCGGGTGTTCTGGATAATCCTCACTTGGACCGCCTTGAGATCTCTATCGCTCGCCCTGCTCCCGATTGCCATGCCTTGACTGCTGCACTCGACCTCGCCTTGGCCCTGCAATGGGCACAGCCCCAAGACTCACCGGCACGCGCGGCTGCATTCGGTTCGTTCGGGCCTCCCCAGGCGACCCCCCAAAGCCGTGCCGCTCTATTCTGACCGGGACCCATGCGGGCACCCTCGAAGTGGTTCCGTTCGATGCGACATCGGGTCCCAACGGTGCGCCCTATCAGGCCGACGTGAGCGAGGTCCAGCAGAGCTGGGCCTCGGCGTCGAGTCATTTGCCCTCTGATCAAGCTGCGGTTCAGTTCCGAGGGGAGCAACGGCCTCGTGGCCGATGACGATTGGTCCCAGTAGCGGCACGCACTAAGCAGTAAGCGGTAGGCTGTGAACGGGAGCGCCTTGCTACCTGCTACCTGCTACCTGCTACCTTGCCACCTGCGCCCTGCTACCTGCAGCCCTGCTAGCTGCTACCTGCTACCTGCTACCTGCTACCTGCTACCTTGCCACCTGCGCCCTGCCACCTGCCACCCGCGGTCGGCGTTGGGGCGCTGGACACGGAGCGGAGCACGATCTAGCGACACCCCGGTTTACGCCTATATTGAGCCTCGGCATCCGGTCAAAATTGCTGATAGTGGGCCTTCCCCTCCCGTCGACGTGCGACCGCCTCAGGCTGAACCTAGGTTGCGGGTGACAAAGTCCCCGAAGGGGACGTGAGGTATTGTTGCCCGAGATCAGGGGTGGTGGTGGGGGACGCGCGAAATCTGGCGGGGAATGCCGATGGAGACCTCGAGGCTGGCCGGGCTCACCGGAGTTGGGGGAGTGTGGCACTAGTGGCAGACCTGATGGAACGCCTTAACGGGGCGCTCGCGTCCCGCTACCAGCTCCAGCGCGAACTGGGGC
>JBGPJS010000035.1:0-14534 GCA_041485505.1 Gemmatimonadota bacterium
GGCGGTGGCATAGGCCACCTCGATCGCCGCCTGATTGGCCGCGAGCTTGTTGACGACATGGCGGTCGCTGCTGGAAAGGCTTCGCAGAGCTCGGAATCGTCGCTGGTCCTCGTAGGCCGAGTCGCCTCGGGTCACGAATTCTCGTTCCAGGGTCACGCTGGGGGCCAGGAGATACTGTTCTGCGGCGCGAATCTCTCCGAGGACCGAGGCCACCAGGCTCCCCCCGATGTTGGCGTCGGCTTCCAGCATGGAGAGCTCGTCGTTCACCGTGGTGCTCATGGACCGGATCACCAGGACCCCGAGGATGGTCATGGCCAGCACCAGGGCCAGGAGGCCGGCCATGGTGGCCGTGATCTGCCGCCGAAGGCTGTGAAGCAGGGTCACTGTCCCTCCGCCGGTTGAACCGCGCCGCCGCGCACGATCCCGATGATCACCCGCTGCTTCGGCACGTCGCCGTTGCGGTCGAACGCGATGCTCCCTGTGACTCCCTCGAACGCCGGCGCGGTGGTGCCGATGGCTGCGACGCCGTCCCGCACCGCGGAACGGCCGCTCCCGGTCCTGCCGATCACGTCTCGCAGCAGGTACATCGCGTCGTAAGTTGCAGCCGCCTGCTGATTCGGCGCCCCAGCCTTGGGGAACTTGCGGCGGAAGGCTTCCACGAACTGCCGGTTCTTCGGTGTATCTACACCGGGGAGATACGCGGCGGAGACATAGGTGCCCTCCGCCAGGGCCCCCGCCTCCTCGATCCCCTCGAGCCCGTCGCCCCCCAGGAAAGGAATGCGGAGCCCCCGGTCGCGGGCCTGGCGGAGGGCCTCTTCCGCTTCACTGCGATTTCCAGCAACCAGCACAAACTGCGCGTTCTTCCGGCGAGCCAGCCGATCAAAGTACGGCCCGACTGCAGGTGTGTCCCCGAGGTAGGGATCGATCTCGGTCACATCGCCTTGGAGCCGGAGAAATTCATCGACGAAAGTTTTCCGGATTCCCCGGCCGTAGTCGTCGTTGAGGTAGAGGACCGCCCCCCGGCTGAAGCCCAGGTGCTCGCGGGCATAGTGGGCCAGGGCGGCGCCGTGGGCCAGGTCGCTGGGGCAGACCCGGAAGGTGAACTCGCCCGCTTCGGTCACCTCGGGCGAGGAGGAAGCGGGCGAAATCTGGACCACTGGATCGCCGCCGCCGTTGTACACCGGCGCGGCGGCGAGCGTGGTACCGGAGAACACATCGCCGACCACGGCCACCACGCCTGAGGCGTAGAGATCGACCGCGACGGCCACCGCTGAATCAGGGTCGCCGTGGTCGTCCCGTTCCACCAGCTCGACCTTCCGGCCGCCAATGCCGCCGGCCGAGTTCATTTCCTCGGCAGCCAGTTCGGCGGCCAGTTTCATCGGGGCCCCTACCGGGTCCGAGAACGGCCCGGCGAGCCCGATGCGGACAGTCTGGCCGGAGCTGCCGCAGGCAAGGGTGGGCACCGTCGCCAACATGGTGAGCAGGCCAACGGAAAATCGCGACATGGTCACTGGAGTTGGGTCGGACGAAGGCTGCCGCCGCGGACGACGCCGACGATGACCTGCCGACTAGGTACGTCCCCATTCTCATCGAACGCGATCGTGCCTGTCAATCCTTGGGCCGCGGGGATGGAAGTCCCGACCGCCGCAATGGCGTCTCGGATCCTTCGCCGGTCGGTGCCCGCGCGGGCAATGGCGTCGCGGAGCAGATAGAGCGCCTCATAGGTTCCGGCCCCGGACTGATTGAGCGGGGGGCTGCTCGGAAACTTGGCGCGGTAGGCCTGCGTAAACGCGCGGTTCCTCGGCGTCACCAAGTCTTCGCTGTAAGCCACTGAGATGTAAGTCCCTTCCGTACTGGGGCCGACCTCCGCCAGATCGCTGAGGCCGTCCCCTCCCATGAATGGGGACTTGAGCCCCAATTCCCGGGCGTGTTCCAGGGCCGGTCCCCCTTCGTTGGCCAGCCCGGCCACAAAGACAAACTGGGGGTGACCCCGTTTCGCCATCCGCTCGAGATACACCCTCGGGATCTCGGTCCCCGGGAGGTAGGGATCGACTTCCACCACCGTGCCACCCCGGCGAGTGAATTCGTCGAGAAAAGCGCGGCGGATCCCGCGGCCATAGTCATCATTCTGATAGAGCACCGCCCCGCGCTCATAGTGCAGCGACTCCCGGGCGTAGCGTGCCAGCGCCGCGCCGTGGGCGAGGTCGCTGGGGCAGAGCCGGAAGGTGTAGGGACCGGCTTCCGAAATGGATGGTGTGGAGGACGACGGCGAGATCTGAACCACCGGGTCCCGGCCTTCATTGAAGATCGGGGCGACGGCGAGCGTGATTGACGAATAGACACTCCCAATCACCGCGACTACGCCGGCGCGCTGCAACTCCGTCGCGGCGGTAAGCGCCGAGTCCGCGCTGCCATGATCATCCCGCTCCACGATTTCGATGGGGCGCCCGTGGATGCCACCGTCTCGATTGATTTCTTCAACGGCGAGCTGGGCTGCGTTGTGCATCGGGATGCCGTCATTATTGCTTACGGGACCGAGCAGGCCGATCCGGATCGGCCCGCTCTGCATGGAACATCCCTGAATCAGGAAGAACACCACCAGCACCGAACGCATCTTGACGACGTTGGCGCCTCTGGGCACGACAATCTCCGTGCGTGAGGACTGCGGGGTAGGGAGCGTTGGTCCGCGAGTACGAACGCTAGTGGCGCCGCACGTCAGGAGCAATCCCCGCGTCGTCCCGTAAGCCGTACCAGGAAGCTTCCTTGGGATTCTTCCAGCATGAAGTCACGCACCAGGGACTGCTGCCCTCGCAGCCGGTTAAGCAGGGTCCGCACCCGGGTGCGCAGGGGCGCGCCGCCGCCGCCACGGCCCCGCCCCGTGATCAACCGAACCACCGCGCCGGGTCGAGCCCGGGCCTGAGTCCTGAGGAACTGTTCGGTAGTGGCAGCCGCCTCGAGCACGGACTGCCCGTGCAGGTCGTACGTCAGGTCAGGTGAACGGTCGGTCCAGTCGCGCATGGATCGGGTGCTGTCACGGCCGCTGGGTCCGGCGCCGTCCCCAATCATCGAGGAGCGGGCCATCGACCAGACTCACCGAGGCGACCTTCTCATGCTGGTCTACCCGCCAGGTCAGCCGTAGCATCTGTCGGTTCCGGACCCATTGGAGCATCCACTGCGATCCCTGAACCCGCGCCCCGACCAGCCCGAAGGCGGATTCGAGTCTATTCCTCCAGGCCATGAGTTGTTCGGCGGTGACCGGTCCGGAGAGGGTGAGGATGTCGGCGGCGCTGTCCACGGCGGAGAACCACAACTCGATCGGCTGCCCGCTCAGCGAATCCACCAGTGCCCCTCGACACTCGGTGATCCCCTGGTCGCGCCGGGCCCGATCGCACTTGAGGCCCGTACTTCCCAGCTCCTTCGCGTGAGCGGCGATCTCCGCGAGGTGGGTCCCGGCCCTGAAGCCGAGGAATTCGAGCGGCGGGAGGTCCGACCGGGGCCCGGTCTGGCTGAAGAAGGGGCGAGGGAAAACCGCGAATGCGAGCAAGGTCAGGACCCAATGAGTCCGGACCCCAAGGGCCCCGGCCGGAACCCTGCAGCCGGATCCGGCCGCCCTTGCGGTCGTGCTGATGCGCGATGTTACGGGAGGGAACAGCCTTACCGTGATCAGCCCTTACGGACGTTTGATGCCTGGAGACCCTTGGGGCCCTCGACGATGTCGAACTCCACAGTGTCGCCCTCGGAGAGCGAGCGAAACCCCTCGGCGATGATCGCGGTGTGGTGCACGAAGACGTCCTTACCACCTTCCTGCGCGATGAAGCCGAAGCCCTTCGCGTCATTGAACCACTTCACAGTACCCTTCGCCATCGCTGCAACCTCGGGGAAAGGGAGCCTCTCGGCCCCGGAGAACCCCGGCCCTCATGGCCAGGTAAAAAAAGAACCGTCCCGGACCTGAGGTCCAGAGCGGTGCGTAAAGCTCTATCTGAGAAGGGGGTAGACTCCTACGTCCATGGGCATAAGCTCAGGCTTGAAGGGGAATTTGTCAATATGCCGACCGCCGACCCGCCGACCTTTCTAACCATCCAGCCTTAGACCAGTCACCCGCAGCTCGTGATCCAGCAGCCAGCGTTTCATGGCCAGACCCCCTCCGTAACCGACCAGGGCACCGTTCTTCCCCACGACTCGATGGCAGGGAATGAGGATAGCCAGCCGGTTGGCGCCGTTGAGCTGCCCGACCTGGCGAGGGTGAAAGCCGGTCAGGCGCCCGATATCATCGTAGGAGCGGGTTTCCCCCAGGGGGATGCTGCACAGCGCCCGCCAGACCGAGGCCTGCGGGGCCGACACTTCGAAGAATTCGTGAAGGTATTCCGGGAACGGAAACTGCCCGGGTCGGCGCTGGAAGTAGTCGTCGAGCCAAGCTCGAGTGCCTTGGCAGGGGCCGAGGTCGACCGGCGTGTTTGGATGTCGCTGCCGGAGACGGTCCACCCATTTCATGCGCTTGGCGGGTAACGCGAACTCCACGACCAATGGCTTGCCGGCGGCTTCCACGAGCACCAGCGCGCCGACCGGAGAGGGATAGGAGTTCCATTCGATTCGCATAGGGCGGCCCGCGGCCCGCTTCCAGCGGCCGGCGCAGAGAAGTGAGTGTCTGAATTAGGGTGTGGAAGAGGTTCTGGCAAGGGCTCCGAAACCTCGGGGTGTTTTTCTCTGGTATCACTCAGGCTGGGAAGGAAGCTTGAAGCCGGGGGCCAATAGCTGATCGCCAACGGCCGGGCTAGATTCTCCCCCTCTCGCCCACCACCAAGAGGATACCGATGCTGAGCCTTCTTCTTGTCGCGCTGCAGCAACAACCCGCGACACCTCCCCCCCCTCCCCGGCCGACGCTCGCCACGTCACCGATCGCGAAAGCGGTGGTTCAACCGGCGGAAGTCGCCATCCAGGTGGGGGATACCTTCCGGCTTTCAGTGGTAGCCTATGACTCGATGGGCAAAGTCATGACGAATGTCTCGGCAAACTGGTTCACATCGGGTGGGTTTTTCGAGGGGCATGTGGACTCCACCGGTCTGGTCACCGGTGGGGCCACCGGCACCGTCAACGTGACCGCCTTGGTGCGGCCCAACGCCGGCGGCCGACCAACCACGGCCATGGGCCGGGTCACCGTGCTCCCCCAGCCGGCGGCGAAGATCGCCTTCGATCCCCTGGTAACGAAGCTGTACCTGGGCCAGTCGCTTGTCATCGCAGCCACCCCGTACGCCGCGAATGACGACCGGCGCTATGATGAGGTGGCCTGGAGTTCGGACCGACCGGCCATCGTCGCGGCGAGCCCGGATGGGCGTATTACCGGCCGTGCGCCGGGCAAAGCCACGGTGACGGCCAGGGCCGGACAAGCGACCCGCTCGTTGACAATCACAGTGGTGCCGAACCCGGTCGCCGCCGTCCAGCTCGACCCTGCAGAAGTCTCGGTCCGGACGGGTGAGGTGGTCCGCTTCAGGTTCATGGCCAGGACAGCCGCCGGCCGGCCAGTGGGGGAAGCCCAACCCGAATGGTCGCTGAGTCCCGGCGGCGCACAGGTGGAGAACGACGGTGCCTTCGTCGCTGCCGTGCCGGGCAGCTACCGGGTCTTCGCCAGTTTCGGCGGCAAAGTGGCCGAGGCCGTTATTGCGGTCCACCCCCGGGACATTACCCGGCCCGCGACGCTGGTCGGTCGGCTGCCCATCAAGGGACAGGCGGCTGAGTTCTGGCTCCATCCGGACGGCAAACACGGCTATCTCACCACTATCGGTGACCGGATTTATGCGATCGATCTCGGCGACCCAGCCAAGCCGACCATCACCGATTCCGTGGTAGTGGATGCCCGGACGATCAACGACCTGATGACTACGGAGGACGGTAAGTTCGGTGTTCTGACCCGGGAGGGTGCCTCGACCAGGAAGAATGGGATCGTGGTCCTCTCGTTCGAGGATCCGGCACATCCGAGGCCGATCGCCGAATTCACCGAGACCGTGACCGGCGGCGTGCACAGCACTTTCATTTATCGGGGATACGTCTATCTGACGGACGATGCCACGGGCTCTATGCGGGTCATCGATATTCGGGACCCCTATAAGCCCCACCAAGTGGCCCGCTGGGAGACCCCGCGCTCGGAAGCAGGCCGGACCCTGCACGATATCGATGTTCAGGACGGGCTGGCCTACCTGAGTTACTGGAATGATGGCTTGGTCATCCTCGACGTAGGGAACGGGATCAAGGGTGGCAGTCCCGAGAATCCCCAATTCGTCTCACAGTACAAGTACGATCTGAACGCCCTCTACCGGGATGTTGAGGCGCTGGGGGGACCCGGGTTCATCCGGGGCACCCACACCGCGTGGCGCCATGGTCAGTACGTCTATGTGGGCGACGAAGTCTTCTCCGCCAAGCCTCGGGCGACGGACGGTGGCGGTGTTGTTGGTCTGGGACGTGCTTTCGGCCGGCTCCACGTCATCGATGTCTCCGACATCAATCGGCCGCACGAGGTGGCGCACTACGAGCCGAAGGATGGCGGGACCCATAACGTGTGGGTCGCGGGGGACACGCTCTACCTGGGAGACTACCAGGGCGGGCTTCGGGTCCTGGACATCTCGGGCGAGCTCCGGGGTGACCTGCTCGAGCAGGGCCGGGAGATCGCTCATGTCGTGACGGGCGATAAGAGCGGGACGGTCCCGAATGCCGCCAATGCCTGGGGCGCGATCTATCGTGATGGTCTGATCTACGTGCCCGATATCAACTCAGGACTTTGGATCGTGAGGGTGGAACCGAAATCGGAGCTGACACCGTAGTAGCCGTTAGCCATTAGCTACTAGCCGGTAGCTGTCGGGCCTTGCCGAGCGCGATCGGCTTTCATATCGGGGCCTTGCGTGCTGGCTGGGACAGCCAAGGGCTAACGGCTAATGGCTAACATCTGTCCACCCGCTTAACTTCCGCGCATGTCAGACCCACAAACCCTGACCGTGCGCACCTTCGTCGAGCGTGCCGAGGCCCTCTCGCATTTCGTGCTGCGCGCGGGCGAGGCGCCGAGGCTCCTCGCGTTCGATGACACAGTCGGCTGCCCGGTGGAAACCGCCCTGGCGGCCCTGGAGTGGACCCGGGCAGTGGGTATTTTGCACGACGATGATCTGCTCCACGCGGCCCGACTCACCAGCGAGACGGCGGCCGCGGTGATCGAGCGGAAGGGAAAGGAAGGCCGCCAGTTCGTCTATCTCGGCCCCCGGTTGGACGCCCCCCCGATGGATCTTTTCGAAGGAGCCGTGCTCTTTGACGAGCCCGGGGTCAAAGCGGTCGAGTTCAGTCAGAGGGCGCACAGCCTGGCGCACTTTCTCAGGGCGACGTCCGGAGCAGGAGCTCTCATGGCACTCCTGGGACGGCGGGCACCCGAAATCCGTCATCTTCGTCGTTGGCTGGGGGCGATCTTAGGTGAGCTGGGCCAGCCCCGCGCGCTGGTGGCCGGGTGGTTCGCTGCGAGTTCCGCCGGTTGCCTGTTCGTTTCCGCCGACGCAGAGACCGATTTCCGTTACATCGAAGTGGGTACAGAACCTTGAAGCGTCTCCATTGGCTCCTTTCATTCCTCCTTGCTTTTCTGCTTGGCGCCTCCCCCCTTTCAGCCCAAACGGTCTACCAGGCCCCCTCGCAGAAGGTCGATGAGGCCCATGCCAAGGTTCGTGATGCCTTGGTCGCGCTCCGGGACACTCTCACCCTGGTTGATGCTGCGGTGGCCCGCATGCAGCGAGACCTCGCCGCGTCGTCCGATGCGGTCGTTCTTGCCCGGGGCCGTACCCTGCAGGACCGCTGTCATCGAGCGGCGCTTACAGTGATCGGGACGCAGAGCACCGCAACCGCGGCCGGATTGCCCTCGCCGGACCCGAAGAAGCGACTGGTCCAGATGCGGGTGGCGCTTGACAGCCTGCACACCGCCTTGACGAAGTGTGAGAGTGAGTTTGACGCCATGAGCGTGCCAGCCAAAGCTGAGGAGCTGCGCGGCTATGGCGTGAGTCGGGCCCAGAAGGCGCAGTCGGCCGTCCGCCGATATGAGAACGCTCTCCAGAGCTACCTGGGCGCCATCGGCGTCCGCTTACCTCCGCCCAAAGCGGCCGGCAGACGGGTGAGCGGTTGATCCTCGGGCTGGGGAAATGTTGATCCACATATCCACACCCGGTGGAGAGATGGACTAGATACCATGTCAGCCCCCACTTACCCATCAACACTACGTCCACTGATGGTTGCGTAACCCGAAGAAAGACAGGCACTTGTGGGATTCTTCCACGGCCCTATCTTTGGGTCAACCGCTGGACGGAAACGTGTCGAGACCTCCCCGTCGCGATGTCGAACGGCCAGCGAGTTTGAGCGGGATATCGGGGGAGACCGCCGACGCAACCAAGGGCTCAGGCGGCCTGTGATCCTGGTGATCGCCCCGGCTCAGGCAGAGGGAGCCAGTCGCGCGCTCCTTCCGCCCCGATCTGGCGCCTCGGGGTGCAGTGCGAAAGGCTGGTCCGCGACCCGGTCAGATTCGCAGCGCTCACATGGACGAACCAGGTGGGATGGCCATCCGGCCTGGGGATGGAAGCTGAGGCCCTGTTTAGCCCTCCCGTAAGGCGCATCAGCCCAACGGTGGCTCGGCGGGAGAAGAACGGCGGCGCAAGCTCCGACCTCAGGTAGTCGATGTGCGGAACGGCCGCTTAGCCCCCGAGCTAGGCGGTCGTTCTTTCTTGTGGTAAGTAGTGAGCAGTAAGCAGGGGGCGGGCCCCGCACATCCTTCGCCCGAGCAATCCAGTGGCTGGCAACGCCTCGGCGGTAGGGGCCTGCTTAGGGCTCACCGCTCACCCTCTCCCCGCCCCAATCGCTCTCTCCGCGGTACACCCGCCGCTTATCCAGCTGCCAGACGCTCCGGGCACTGATCAGCCCTTCGGCGCTGAAATTGTCAGGATCGGTCAACGCGTCGGCCATGCTCGCGGTCTTGGCGCTGGCATTGTCGGCATAATGCAGCACCTCGGCCTCGAGTGTCATCGGCGTGACTGCCGCACCGAATTCCAGTTTGCCATGATGCGAGAGGATGAGATGCTGGAGGAGCCTCACCTCCTGGGGCGTGCACGGGGGATTCGCCGGTTGGTTGAGCCTGCGATCCAACATCAGGCTGCCGAGCACGACGTGACCGAGGAGAGAGCCGGCTTCGGTCATCTCGAAGCTCCCCTCCCAACTGTAGGACTCGAGCTTGCCGATGTCGTGCAGGAGGACGCCGGCGAGGACCAGGTCTTGGTCGGCGCCCGAGACCCTCGCGATGGCGCGGGCGATGGCGGCCACCTCGGTGGTGTGCTGGAGCAGTCCGCCGAGTTCGGCGTGGTGGCCCGAGAGGCTGGCCGGGCATTCGCCGTAGTGGTGGCGGAAGTCCGGGTCATCATAAAAGAGCGCGAGAGTACCGGCTAGGCGCGGCCCCGAGATCTCCCGCCGCCAGCGGTCGAGGGTTTCCCAATAGGGAGTGACGTCGCCGACCGATGGCATCAGGTCGCGCCAGGCAATGGTCTCCTTCGGGAGCACTCGGATGGAAGTCACCTTGAGCTGGCGCCGTTCGCGGTATGCGGCCACCTCACCGATGACCTGGACCACATCGCCTTTGGAGATCCCCGCGATCCGGGACAACTCCGAACTCCAGAACGGCGCGGTCTGAAGCCGTCCGGACCGGTTGCTGAGAGTGAGAATGGTGTGCGGGTTATCACCGCCGCGCTGTTCGACCTCGAAGACCAGGAAGGGATCCTGGACCCGCTGGCCAACGGCGAGTGAGGGCAGGTCTAGGCTGGTACTCATTCGTTTGAACTCTCCCACGGGTAGCGAATAATAAACGGTGTTGTCCGGCGGGATCAGATCGTCTCCGCTGGTGTAATAGCGCCGCATAACGGCACCGTGGCCCTCTCCAGTCCGATGTCTTAGGTTCGAGCCATGAAGGCAAGCCATATTCTCCTTCTCGATCCAGACCCGTCCCGCCGGGAGGAATTGGCGCGTACCTTGCGCGGCGCGGGCCATCAACCGGTCGTGGTCCCCGACCCGGCCGCCGCTGCCCAGGCCCTGGACGTACCCGGGCTCGGACTCGTCATCCTGGCCATTGGCGCTGGTGGGGTGTCGCCCCTATTGCTCCGGCGGGCGTTGGCCCCCGACGAGGCGGCTCCACCGGATTCCCTCGAAGCCGCCGAGCGGAGTTACATCCTCCGCGCCCTGGCGTACACCCACGGCAACAAACGGCGCGCAGCCCATGTGCTGGGCATCGCCCGCTCCACGCTCCTGGCCAAGATCCGACGGTACGGGCTCGAGACGGGAACGAGGGCGGAGGAGTGAGGGCTGACTGGGGTCGTGTCGGCATGTTCCGCCCACTGATACTGACTCTGCTGCCCCTCTTCGCTGGTCAACTCGCCGCGCAGGGGCCGATCCCCAGTGGCGCGGTGCGGGAGGGGACGCTCAGCTTCGATGGCCACTCCAGCGTGACGGATTTCACCGGGACCACGACGGCCGTAACCGGTGAGATGAGCGGCGGGTCCGATCTGGGACAGGTCAGCGGTTGGGTCGAGGCCCCGATCGACTCGCTCAAGACCGGCAATGAGCGACGGGATCGGGACCTCAACAAGTCCATGGAGACCGGCAAATATCCCCATCTCCGCTTCGAACTCACCGGGGTCAGTCCCGCAACACGGGTGGCCGACAGCATCCAGGCCACATTGCGGGGCAGGTTCATCATTCACGGTGTGACCCGGGAAGTCGAACTCCCTGGCTCGGTGCTGTTCGGCCAGGGCCAAGTTCGGGTGCGAAGCGACTTTCCACTCAATCTGAAGGACTATCAGATTGGCGGGCTCACCAAGTTCCTGGGTGTGTTGAAGATGTACCCGGATATCGTGGTGCATGTGGATGTGACCTTTCAACTGAATGAGCCCTGAGCAGTCGCAGTGAACAGACCCCTCCCCCGTCCCTGCGTTCCCCGGGGATATCCCGGAGCTGCGAACTCTTCGATTCCTCACGGCTCACTGCCACTGACTCGACCCGGAGCCCTTGTAGCCTCCGGGCCGCCGGCCGGCCGAAGGTGCCGTCGAGCCTTCGGACGCGACCAGAACCGCCTTACCGGCCAGCAGTGAGCGGTGAGCGGGCCCCTTCCCCAACACCCTGTATTGCGCCGACCCTCAGTCCTGAGGGCAGGGTGGGGACGGCCCGGTTACGGCTCACTGCTCACCGCTCACTGTATCCTGACCCGCCCATATCGTGACACAATTACCTGCCGGCTTGATGCCCCCCGGCTCAGAGAGTAGGTCGCATTGGAAAACCCCATGGTAGTGCCGATCGGTGCAAAGATCAGGGACCGCATGGGTCCGATCAGCGCGATCCCTTCGCTTTGGGGCCCGGCCGCCGCCCAGCGGGGAAGAGTGTTCGCCCCATTCACCACTTGGATCACCAGCGAATCGGGGCGGATCGTGAGCAGGACGACCCGGCTTTCCAGGATCGCGATGATTCGGGCCCGGTCATGTGCCGCCACCAGCTCCGCTGCCGCCTGCTCCACCGCCAAGCGGTCCAGCGCCGGGCCGAGGGTCGGGACCGTGATACCCAGGAGGAGACCGACGATGAGAATCGCCAGCAGCAATTCGACGAGGGAGAAGCCGCGAGACATGCCCCAAGATGCCGTGGTCCACTCGGATCGCCGTCATCATTTTCCCGCGAGCGGTACCTGAAAAGCCCGAGCTGGGAGGACGGGTCCCGGCAGCCGAACTCCCTCCCGGCTTCCGCCCTTGCCCTCCTCCGGTCCAGAGGGCATACTAGCGGAGGCGGTTTGGACTCTCTCTATGGCGGAGATGCCGGCCTTGCTAGCTCCTCAACGCCTCTTCAATGCTGAACCCTCCGGACGGGAGGATTTCCTCACCCACGCCGCGTTTCTGGACCGCGCGCGCACCGAGCGCGATCAGGGCAGGGAGCGGGGAAGTCGGATTGCGTTGGGGGGCTATCTTATCCTGCGATTGATCGACCGGCTGGAGCTGTTGCAGGGGTCAACCGAGGATCGCGAGAGTTTCCGCTGGCAGATCCAGACCACTCGACGGTTTCTCGATGAGCTTCCGCAGGACGACACCGAAACCGCCCACCTCCAGGGAATCCTCCTGACCCTCAGCTCCAACACTTCTCCTGCCGGCCAGGTGCTACGGACCAGTCTCACGGCCTACGCCTATTCGCTCGAACATGCCGGCCGGTTCTCCGAGGCGCTCGAAGTGCTGGCGGTGGCGGCCGGCTCCTACGGCCCGGAAATCCCCGATGGTGAGGGGCCGGCCTTTGCGCTGTTCGTGGGCCGGCTCAACCGTCTCATGGCGCGGTGGGAAGCGGCAACCAGTTCCTACGCCGCCGCGGAAGCGGCCGCCGAGGTGGTGGGGGACCGCCGCTCGATTCTGCTCTCCCGCCTCGGCCGGGCCAACGTACTGCGGGGCCAGGGTAATCTTCCCGAGGCGCGCACGGCCATCGAACGAATCGTTGAGGACGCCGCCGCGCCCGACCTCTCGGATGTCCGTTCCAAGGCCTACGCCGACCTCGGCCTCGTCTTCGACAATATGGGACTCTTGCTGGAGTCGCTCCAGGCGTTGTACAAGGCCTTTGAGGACGGCCCCGACCCGGTGCTCCGCATTCGCGCGCTGCTCGATGTGGGCATCCAGCTGAAGCAACTCGGTGCGTATGCTGCGGCCCGACAAGCGTTCGCGATCGTCTCCGGGAGTCATGCCGGCGCCGAGGTGAAGGTCAACAGCTGGCTGGAGATGATGGATCTGGAATCTGCGGCGGGAAACCGGGTCGCGTTCGAACGGTGCCGGCACGAAGTCGACTATTTCATCGACCGTATGCCCGCGAGTGTGGCGGTCGATCATTGCTATAAACTCGGTATCGGTATGGCACGATTTGGCCAGTTAACCAAGTCCCGTCGGCATCTCAAGGAGGCGAAGGAGATGGCCGAGCGACTCGGGTTGCACGAATGGTACTCCCGGGTCGAGCGAGTACTGGTCAACCTGCTGCCGTGTGCCGATGTGGTCGAACGGACCGCGCCGACGGGGATGGCCGAAGCCTGGGAAGCTCCGGCCATCGCCGAAGTCGCGGAGGGCCTTGAGCGGTACGCCTCGCTGATGGCCGGTTAGCAATGGGTGCCGGAACCAACCCCCTCGGGCACGCAGTTGGGCTGGACGCTGTTGTTCGGCTGAGACGGTCCGCCGGCATCGGAGCACGCGGAGGCGACCGAGCTGGCCACGAGCAGGGTCAGGATCAGGATCAGTTTCTTGGTGCGTGACATGGTAAGACTCCGGTCAGAAGGGGAGCGAGGTTTTTTGCGTTCCCCCATGATTGGTGGAATTCGGCCACGCGGGTAGACCCAATTCACGACATTTGGGGCCTCGATTGCGACAGGTGCAGATCCTGGCCGCGGTACCCGGCCTCGCGCTCAATCGGCTTCGCTTGGTAGATCCCGGGCGCTACCAGTTCGTGCCCGCATCGAGCTGGGGGGAGGTGCTGGACGGGATCCGCCGGTGGCCGGTTGAGATGGCGGTGGTGGATCCGCTCCTCGGCAGGACGCCCCGGGTCCAGGAGATCGAACGGCTTCGGGTTCTCTTCCCTTCGCTACCGATCCTGCTCTACACCAACCTGGCTCCGGAGACCGCCGGCATCCTGCTGTCGCTCGGGCGGGCGGGAATCCGGCGGGCCCTGTTCACTCGGGTCGATGACACACCGGCCTCGATTCGAGGGGCCCTCGAGGGGGAACTGGAGCGGACCGCCTCCGAGCAGGTACTGCAGATCTTCTCCGGGGCACTGGACGGTTTGCCGACGCGCCTCAGATGGGCTTTCGAGAGCGCGCTGCACCTTCCCGCGGATGCGCTCTCGGTGGAAGAGCTGGCCCGCCGCGCCAACGTGAAGCGGCGAACCTGCGAACGATGGTTTGCCCGTTCGGGGCTTCCCTCGCCCCGCATCGTGCTGGTGCTGGCCCGGCTGCTCTACGCCCACCGGCTGCTGCTCGACCCGGGGTACACCATTGAGGACGTAACGTTGAAGCTCGGGTATGGGCGCACCCGGACCCTGCAGATGCACTTCAAGGACGTGTTCGGTCTGACTGCCGGAGAAATGAGGATTTCGTTGTCTACTGAAGAGGCTGTGGCCCTGGTGGTCCGTCGGTACATCACCACTCGTCGGCGAGTGGCATCATGACCTGGCGGGTGCTGGTCGTGGACGACGATCCCCAGATCCGGGACGCCTTGGACCGGGCCCTGACCCGCGCCGGGTATCAGGTGCTCTGCGCCGAGGGCGGGGATTCCGCCTACGCCATTCTGTCTTCCACGCCGGTGGATGTCGTGTTGCTGGACCTGATCATGCCGCAGTTGCCGGGTGACGCGCTCTTCCTGGCCATCGTCCGGCGCTGGCCAGCGCTCAAGTCTCACGTGATCCTCATGACCGGTCACGTCGATGCCCCGAAGCGGGAGTGGCCGGAAGAGCTCAAGTTGTGCCCGATCCTCACCAAGCCC
>JBGPJS010000036.1:0-14453 GCA_041485505.1 Gemmatimonadota bacterium
GGGAATGTGTACGGGTTCGGGAGTCCGGCCGACGGGCCGGTGGCGAAGGAGGTCGAGAGGACGGGTCCTAACGCCGTCCCGCCGTCCCGCCGTCCCACCCCGTCCGCCCCACCCGTCCCTACCGCCTCTACCGCCTCTACCGCCTCCTTCGACCTCCTCACGGTGGGAAGCGGCGAGGCCGCCCTGGAACAACTGATCCAGGCCCAGTTAGCCCGCGGCGGGATCGAGGTTTCCATCCGCCAGATGGAACTCTCCGCCTATCTTGACCGGGTCTACGGTCCCTCCCACGATTTCGAGGCCGCCGTCCTCGGTGTGCCGGGAGATCTAGGCCTGGGGTACCTTCAATCGCTGGCGGGGATCACCGGCCTCACGGTGCCGACGGACCCGGCTGGGGCGCTCCAGGTCTTCGCGGATTCGGTGCCGGTCGCCTTTCTCTACCACGCCCGCGGAGTGCAGGGGATGAACCGGCGGGTGAAGGGGGTTGTGATGGATCTGCGCGGCGAGCTCGTGACGGTGCATGAGTGGTGGGTGGATGGTGGCCGTTAGTCGTTAGCTATGGGCTATGGGCTGTGGGCTATGGGTCGGTGGAGGCTGAGGCATGACGGCTCATGACCAGCGGCTCACGCTCGATGGCTGTTAGCTCACAGCTCACAGCCCATAGCCCACAGCCCACAGCCAACAGCCCAGCAACCAACTACCACCATGGAACCGACCACGACCATTCACGCCTCCGCCCCCACCCGTCTCGATTTTGCCGGCGGATGGACCGATGTGCCCCCCTTCTCGGCGCGCGAGGGCGGCGTCGTCGTGAACGCCACGATTCAGCTCTACGCCCATGCCCAGGTCACTCTGGGCGGAAGCGGGTTTCGCCTCCTGGCCAGGGACTTGGGGGTCAAAGAGGAAATCAGTTCCGTTCACCGGCTGGCGGATACCGAATCGCTGCCGCTCCTCAAGGCGGCACTCCGAATGTTGCCGGTGGGGCCCTGCGCGCTGGAGACCCGGGTGGACGCGCCGCCCGGTTCCGGGCTCGGTACCTCGGGTGCCCTCGACGTGGCGCTGGTGGCGGCACTTGCCGAGGCCCGCCGCGACCGGATGACTCCGGCCGAGATGGCGGAGCGGGCCTGGCACCTCGAGGTGATCGAAGCGCGGATCCCCGGTGGTCGCCAGGATCAGCTGGCGGCGGCGCTGGGCGGGTTCAACCTGCTCCGGTTCCGCGATCCCGAGGTCAAACATGAACCCCTGGTGATCGAGCCCCAGTTTCGCGCCGAGCTGGAGCGCCGAACCGTGCTGGCGTACACCGGGGTCTCCCGGGTCTCCGGCGATACCATCAGCCGTGTCATGTCGGCCTATGAGCAGGGCGACCCCCGGGTGACTGGCGCGCTCCGGGCGCTCGCGGAGGTAGCCCTGCGGATGACCGAGGCATTGCAGGCCGCCGACCTGGCACGGGTGGGCATGCTGCTCACCGAGAACTGGCGGCAACAGCAGGCACTGGATCCGATCATGCGCACCGACGGAATGGCGCGGCTGGAGTCAGGGATGAGAGCAGCGGCGGTATTGGGCGGGAAAGCCGCCGGATCGGGGGCGGGCGGGTGCATGTTCTTTCTGAGCGGTGACGATCCGGCCATGGCGGCGGACGCGGCGCGGGCGGCGGGAGCCACGGTGCTCCCGGTGCGCTGGGCGATGGATGGCGTCCGCACATGTTGACCGCGGCCCAACTCGCTGAACGGCGGGTACAGATTACCGGCTCGGCGGATCTCACCGGGTTGCTCCTTCGGCTCACCGAACGCGCGGCGCCGCTCCTGGTCCGTGCCCCGCACATTCCTCAGCACAAGGCGATGCTCTCGTCCGACGGGGGAATTTGCCCGGACGATGGCGCCCCGCTGATCTTCGATCCGTGGAGTCCTTCGAGTCATCGCTGCTCCCGCTGTGGGCGGGAGCATCGGGGCGAACGATATGACCGATTCCAGGCGCGGCTGCAACACCTGTGGGTAGCGGAGCGGGCCGCCCATCTGGCGACCATCGGCATTCTCGGAGAGAATGACGCCGCGGTCCAGCGGGCGAGCGGGATCGTCGCCGGCTACGGCGCCCGCTATCTCGAATATCCCAATCAGGACAACGTGCTGGGACCGAGCCGGTTGTTCTTCTCGACCTATCTCGAATCGGTCTGGATCTGCAGCTATCTGGCTGCCGCATCGCTGCTCCGCGAGGGAGGCGCGCTGGACCACGAGACCGCGGGGGCGGTGTCGCAGGTGGCCGATGAGGCCGCCAACCTGATCGGCGAGTTCAACGAGGGGCTCTCCAACCGTCAGACCTGGCACAACGCCGCACTGATCGCGATCGCCGCGTGGTTCGAGGACGAAGAGCTGGCTCGGCGCGCGCTCGAGGGGACCACCGGCCTCCTGGCTCATCTGGTGGACGGTTTCGGCGCCGACGGCATGTGGTACGAAGGCGAGAACTATCATCTGTTCGCGCTCCGCGGACTGTTGACCGGCGCCGAGTGGGCCCGGCAGGCGGGGGCCGACCTCTTCGAGGATCCCAACCTCGCCGGACGGATCGACGCCGCGCTTCGGGCGCCCACCATCAGCGCGCTACCCGATCTGACCTATCCGGCCCGCAAGGATTCCCGCTTCGGTGTCTCTCTGGCGCAGCCGATGTATCTCGAGTTATGGGAGATCGGGAATGGGCGGATGGGCGGATGGGCGGATGAATCGCCGCAGGGGTGGCTGGCTTCCTGGTTGCAGGCGCTGTATCGCACTCCGGCGCCTGAAGCTCTGGTGTTCGAGTCCTATCTGCATGAAGCGGGAGAGCCCCGCCCCGCCGCCCGATCCCGTACTGAGTTATCCTGGTGGGCGCTGCTCGGCATGAGCGCTGAGCCGCTACCGCAGGCGGGCAGTTGGTCCCCTGGAAGCGAGCTGCTCCCTTCGCAAGGCCTGGCCGTGCTCCGCCAGGGGGATCGCTATGTCAGCCTCGAATGTGGGGAGTACGGGGGAGGCCACGGACATCCCGACCGGCTGCATCTCACGCTGCACGCGGGGGGCGTCCACTGGCTGCCCGATCCGGGGACCGGATCGTACGTCTCCCGGGATTTGTTCTGGTATCGCTCGACCCTGGCCCACAACGCGCCTCGGCTGGACGGGCTGAGCCAGCCCATCGGCGATGCCGGTTGCGAAATGTTCGATGTCCAGGGCGATTGGGGCTGGGCGCGGGGGCGCTACCGGGAATTGCTGCGGACGGTCGTGTCCACGCCCGAATACGTGCTGGACATCGTGGAGTGCTCGGCCGAACATGAGCGCCTGATGGAACTGCCGTGGCACCTCGCGGGGACCGTCGAGGCGGAAACGCCGGGCCGATGGGAGGCCGCGGAGCTGACCGAGGAATTCACCGATCGGGTGGAATCGTTTGTGCCGGAGCGGGAGGGACCCCTCAGGCTCCGCGCGGATGCGGGCCAGTCCGCGTTGGAGCTCTGGCTGCTGTTCGACGGTGCGCTCCTTCGCGCCTCCGGTCCGGGGCTACCCGCCGCCACGGGGTTGCCCTCCGAGACCGGGCGGGCACGTTTTCTGACGACTCGGACCGCGGCCCGCTATCACCGGATCATCGCGGTGCTCGACCCATCGGGTGCTGAGCCGATGGTCACCGGCCTCCGGGTGGACGGGGGGCTGATCGAAGTCACCACCCGAAGCGGTATCCATCGGCACCGCGCCAGCACGGAGGGATGGTCGGTGGATCACGGCACCAGCCAGATTCACCTGGCCGGCCCTCGTCCCACCGTGCCGGTCTGGGCCCCCATTCTCGACCTGGATCTCAATCGTCGCGACCCGCCGGTCGTGGTAGCACCCTGGGTGAGCGACCCGCCGGCACGGGATGGGATTCTGGACGATTTCGACTGGTCCCAAGCGATCGCGATCGAGGTGGAGGATCAATACCGCCGGAGCGAGGAGCCTTACCCCGGTCCGGACAGCCTGTCAGCCCAGGCCGCGCTTTCCTGGAACGAGCACGGACTCCATCTCGGGGTAGAGGTCGTGAAGGAAGGACTCTGTTTTCGCAGCAGCGATGCCACCCCGCTCCGGCTCGACAATGAACGGGACGAGATTCACTCGGACGGCCTGCAGGTATACCTCCGGCATGACGGGGTGGTCTACGGTTTTCTCGTGGTCCCCGATCCAACCACCGATCGGATCCGCGGCTTCCCTGTGGAAGGGACCGCGGGGGCCGTGACCATGATCACCGGTCGCTGGCGTCCCACGGAGCGAGGTTACGGAGTGACCCTCACATTGTCGGTCCCGGGCTGGGAGGCGGTGCATCGGGGTAACCGCTTCGGATTCGATCTCCTGATCAATGAGATGCGCCCCGGCCGAGTGCGCCGGGCGGGGCAGTTGGTCTGGAGTGGTGGAAACGGATGGGTATACCTTCGGGGGGATCGGCAGGATCCGTCCCGGTTCGGAGTGCTGGAGCTGCGGTGAGCGGTGAACAGGATTCGGGATTCAGGAAACGGTAAGCGGGAAAAGGGAAGAGGGAAGGATGCACCTGATCCTGTGGTCGTTCGAAATTGCTGAGGTCAACGAGACTGAGTTCAGGCGGGTCTATGGGCCCGAAGGCGAATGGGCCCAGCTCTTCAGGCGCGGGCTCGGCTACCTCGGCACCGAGTTGCTCCGCGACCTCGAATCACCGCGTCGTTACCTGACCATCGACCGCTGGGATTCGGCAGGGTCTTTCGAGCGGTTCAAGATCGCCTTTGGGGAAGAGTACGCGGCGCTGGACCATCGGTGTGAGCGGCTCACGGTCACGGAGCGGCCGCTGGGGCGATTCGACGATCCAGGGGCCGGTTGATCAACAAGAATTCACCACCAAGGCACGAAGGACACCAGGGGAAGCAGTGCCGATCGAGGTTTCATGGCACCTGAGCGCGTCGCGGGCTTCACTTCCACCGGTAGCAAGCGGCCCGAGGCGCTGTTCGGTTCGGGCGAGGGGCCGTTCCCGCTCCGGATGGTCCGCTCCTCTGGCTGCCGGGTCTGGGATGAGGAGGGTCGCGAATACCTCGACTATGTCATGGCGCTCGGAGCGGTGGCGCTCGGCTACGGGCATCCGGCCGTCAGCGCCGCCGCGAAGGCCGCCGTCGAGGCGGGGGTGGTGGGGCCCTTACCCCCGTTGCTGGAGGAGGAGGTGGCGGACGCGCTGTGTCGCCTGCTCCCCTGGGTTGAGCGGGTACGCTTCCTCAAGAGCGGGGCGGAGGCGGTGGCGGCTGCGGTGCGGTTGGCGCGAGTGTTCACCGGACGGGAGCAGGTGCTGGGCTGTGGCTACCATGGCTGGCTCGACTGGTGCGAAGGGTCCGAAGGCGTACCCTCGGCCACCCGGGCGCTCTACGGCGAAATCCCTTTCAACGACGCCGAGCAGACCCGCGAACTCATCGCCCGCGCGGGCTCCCGGCTCGCCGCCGTGGTGGTAGAACCGGTCGTTGTCGAGGAGCCGAAATCGGAATGGCTCGCGGTGGTCCGCCAAGAGACCCGGCGGGCCGGCGCACTCCTGGTGCTCGATGAGATCAAGACCGCCTTCCGCATCGCTCTGGGCGGCGGTGCCGAGCGCTACCATCTGGAACCCGACCTGATGGTGGTCGGCAAGGCAATGGCCAACGGGTTTCCGCTAGCCGCTGTGGGTGGCCGACGGGAGGTCATGGACGGGGTCACGCGGACCTGGATCTCCTCGACCCTCTCGACCGAGTTTGTCTCGCTGGCGGCCGCGCGCGCTACGCTGGAGGTGATGGTGCGCGAACGGGTCCCGGAGCATCTGCACCGAGTCGGAACTCGACTCTATCAGGGGCTGGTGGGTCTCCAGGCGCGGCATCCCGACCTCATCGGCGGCGTGGGCGGCATCCCGGAGATGTGTTTCCTGCGCACCACGAATGATGAAGTCTCCCGGGGCTTGGCCCGTGGCGCGGCGGCGCGCGGAGTGCTGTTCAAGCGAACCGCCTTCAACTTCGTCTCACTGGCGCACGACGAAGCCGCGGTGGCGTGGACCTTGTCCCTGCTGGAACAGGTCTTCTCAGAAATGGCAACGCAAGGCATTGGCCGCGGATGAACACGGTAGACTGCCGCAGTCCCCGCCCGGCCAACCGCGAGCCCCTAGAAGGTTGCCGGAGCCATCCTGAAAGCGGGGGCGGCCGGGCCCGAGACTACGGTCGGGTTTGCGGTTTCTCCGGAAACTCGGCCCGGATCAGCGCCTGGCCGTCGATGGCCACCAGCAGGCCGGGCATAGGCAGCGACTCGATGCCCACCAGCGTCACCGCCGGCCGCTTGGGCGGAGGAAAGAATTGGGTCGCCGCCTCGTGGACCAGGCGGTAGTCCTCGGTCGTGGGATGGACCACAAAGATGGTGACTCGCACGAGGTCGCTCGGGGTGCCCCGCGCGAGTCGCAGCACCCGTTCCAGGTTGGCAAACGCCTGATCGATTTGCAGGCGCAGATCGTTGACGCCGACGACCCGGCCGAGGCTGTCGAGCGCCACCTCCCCGGAGAGGTAGACGTTCGGGCCCACCTTCACGGCATGGCTGAACCCATCGAGTCCGGGAACCATCCCCGGATTGATATAGACCGGCTCGGGGACGAGCTGGGGCGGCGGCGCGAAGCCCCGGGGGTCCCTGCCCGCGGGCATACAGGCGCCCGCGACCGTCCCGAGAGTGGCGACCAGTATCGCGAAACGATTCCCGACGATCATCGGCCTCTCCGGAATTCAGTGGGTGACTCCGTGCTGCAATCCTGCGACGTAGTACGCTTCAGAGGCCGGGGACGTTGGGGCTCGAGTCGGTGACACTCCCGGAGGCGGCCGGCCTTTCGCCCTCCCCCGATCCGGTCCAGATTCCCACCATGCTGATCGACGTGCACGCCCATTTCCTCCACGATCGCACCCCCAGGGCGGACTGGCGGGAGCGGAACGCCAGCCGCCTTCGCGCGGGGGGACGGATCGGCATCACCACCCACATTGGGTCGGTCCTGGGCAGTTGGGGAATGACGTCGCCCATCTATTTCCCCTCGCCCACCGATCTGGAGTACGGGAACGACCGGTTGCTCGATCTCCAGCGGGAGTACCCCGACCGAATTCGCGGCTACGTCTGCGTCAACCCGAACGACACCGGGCATGCGGTCCGGGAGATCGAGCGCTGCCTTGGTCTGGGGATGATCGGCATCAAGCTGGCCGCGAGCCGCCGGGCCAACGACCCCTTGCTGGATCCGATCTGTGTCCTTGCGCTGCTCCACGGCGTGCCGGTACTGCACCATATCTGGCAGCACCGGAGCCGGGAATATCCGGGGCAGGAAGCCAGCGACGCCGCCGAACTCTGCGAACTCGCGGCGCGCCACCCGGGGGTTAATTTCCTCCTGGCGCACATCGGCGGAGGAGGAGACTGGCTGCACTCGCTCCACGTCGTGCGACTGGTGCCGAATGTGTATGTGGACCTGTCGGGGAGCGGGGTCGATGGGGGGATGCTCGAGGCCTGTCTTGAGGCCGTCGGCGTCACTCGCCTGCTGTGGGGATGCGACCTCACGATGGACACCGGGCTCGCCAAGCTGCGCTGTTTGGAACATCTCCTCCCGCCGGACCAGTTGGAAAGTATCAAGTGGACCAACGCGGCTCGAATCTTCCCCTCGGGGGCGTTCCAGTCATCTTCACCACCCACGCTGCCTGACCTTTGCTGATCGACACCACGGCGTTTCTGGGTCCCTACCCCTGGCGACAAGTCCCCGGTACCACGCCCGAGGAGGTGCTGGCCGTCATGGATCGGGTAGGGATCCGGGAGGCGTGGGTGAGTCATCTTCCCGCCATCTTCTGGCGTGATCCCGGCGCAGGCAACCGGTGGCTCTATCGCGTCGCCGGGGAACACACCCGGCTCCACCCGGTACCGGCGGTGCATTCGGGTCTTCCCGGCTGGCGGCGGGTACTCGACGAGGCGATGGAGCGCGGGGCTCCCGCGGTCCGTTGCGACCCCACGTTCTACGGGCTGGCGCCCTCCGGGGAGGAAGTGCGGGCGCTCGCGGCGGCGTGTGGCGAGACCGGACTTCCCCTGATGCTCGCGGTACGACTGGAGGACGCTCGTCAGCGCCACCCCAACGATGGCGCCGGCGAATTGCCGCCCTGGGCTGTGCGCCAGCTGATCCGCTCCCATCCCGCCCTCCGGCTCCTGGTGACCCACGCGGGTCGGGAATTCATCGAGGAAGTCCACTTCGGCTCCACCCCGGAGGAGGCCCAACGGATCTGGTGGGACATCACCTGGGTGTGGGGACCTCCCGAGGATCACCTCCAAACTCTGCTGGGCACCGTCGGGACCGAGCGATTCGTCTTTGGCACCGGCATGCCGCTGCGGGTGCCCGAGAACAGTGTGGCCAAGCTGGATCTGTTGGATCTGACCTCGGCGCAGCGCGCGGCGATCCAGGGAGAAAACGCCAGGCAACTCGAGGCGCGGCCGGCGTGAGCCATATGGACTATCCCCATCGTCGCGAGTACTTCCGGGTCCAGTACCCCACCGTCGCCAGACCCCGTCTGGAGATGGAGGGAGAGTCATATGCGGTGGTGGATATTTCTGAAAGGGGATTGCGCTACAAGGCGACCGACTCGTTCCCCGAGGCGGGCCGGGAAATCGCCGGCATCATTTACTTCAAGCGTGGGGACTTCGTCGAAGTGCGGGGGACCGTGCTCCGGGCCGTCGACGGCCAGGTCTCCTGCCAGCTGACCACCGGGGTTCCCTTCAAGATCATTATCGACGAACAGCGCTACCTGAACGAGCACCACCGGGGACTGGCCTGGTAACTGATGTCCTCCCTGGTGCAGCGGCTGGAGCACGGTCTGATCCCCGCGGTGCCGGTCCCCTTCCGGGGCGGCGACCTCGATCTGTTCGCCCAGCGGCGGTACGCCCGCTGGATGTCGACGCAAAAAGTTGCCGGCGTCGCGGTCTGGTCCCACACCGGCCGGGGGCCCCACCTCGCGCCGGAACAGCGGCGGCAGGTGCTGGCCGCATGGCGTGAGGCGCTTCCGGGGAAGCTGGTGATCGCCGGCGCCAATGGCCTGGAGATGGCGCGGGAAGCGCGGTTGGGTGGGGCCGACGCATTGCTGGCGTTCCCGACCCGGGAGGATCCGGTCTCGTATCATCAAATGCTGGGCGCCGAGCTGCCGGTTGTCGCCTTTTACCTGTATCAGGCCGCCGGCGGGGTGAGCTACGACGATCCGACCCTGCGGTCCATTCTCGAGCTGCCCAGCGTCATCGGGATCAAGGTGGCGACGCTCGACTCCGTCATGACCTTCCAGCGGATCGCCCGGCTGATCCGAGACTACCCCGACAAGCTCCTCATCACCGGCGAAGATCGATTCCTCGGCTACTCGCTCATGCTGGGGGCGCGGGCGGCGCTCATCGGAATGGGGGGTGCCCTCACCGACCTTCAGGCCGATCTCCTCCGGGCGCACGCCGCCTGTGACTGGCCGGCCTTCCACCGGCTCTCGGCCCGCTGCGACGAATTCGCCGAGGTCACCTTCGTCGTGCCAATGGAGGGGTATGTCCGACGAATGCTCTGGGCCCTCGCCGCCGACGACGTGCTCCCCGAGGGCGCCTGCGACGACCCCTGGGGCCCCGCGCTGGATCCTGCCGAGCGGGCAGCCGTGGAGCGGGTGGTCCGAGATGTGCGCGCGTCTCGCGAGTGACTTCGAGCGGTTCCGGCAGGAACTCCCCCGCGATTTCCCGGCCTACATCCGTGACGCCTACCGAATCGACCTGACCGCGCGATATCTCGGTCGCACCATTCCTCACCCCATCGGGAAGGGCTCCGGCCAGCTCTCGCTGAACTCGGAACAGCTCGAGGCCGACGCCGCCGCCGGCCTCGCCTTCGTTGTCCTCAAGACCGTCATTGCCGAGGACGAGCGGGGACATCGCTCGATGGGGGCGTGGGCGCTGAGCGAGAGCCGGATGCGGGTGGAACCGATCCGCTCGGCGTCCGGCCGGGAAGGATGGACGGTCACCTGGAAAGGCCGAGGCTGGGACCGATCGCTGGATGAGTATCTCGAGCTGGTCCGGGCGGGGCGCGACCTGGAGCGGGCCGGGCGGTTGCTGGTGGTGCCCTCCGTGAAGTACCACCTGCCCGGCGCCGGAGAAGAGTTCCGGGACGCCGAATATCGCTTCACCACGGGTCGGTTCGCTGAGGCCTGGGGCCAGGATCCTCTCCTCGTCGAAAAGGACTTTTCCCCCACGCTGGCGGGTGATGCCTTGGCGGACGAGCGCGGCCGGATTCTGCGATGGGTCCGTGAGATCCCGGAGCGGATTCGTCAGGCCGCGCCGGGGGGAGCGCGGATTGCGCTCAAGCTCATGAACGCCCGGTTCGACGACGGATTTCAGCGTGAGATGCTTGCCGCGGGGCTCGCCAGCGGCGCCGATACCCTGGTGGTGTTCAACCGGCTGTTCGATCCGGTGCGGGGCGTGGCATACGGAGGATTTGACCTGAGTGATCGGAATTTGCGGAGCCTTGACCTGCCGCCAGCAGCCGGCAACCAGTTGCCTGCGACTGAGTCTTCTCGGCTGGCCGCTGGCCGCCCGAAGCCGGCGGTGAGGAAGAGTGCAGTGGGTATGACCGGTACCGGCAACATCGGCTCCGGCCGCATGATCCTCGAGTACGCCCGCCGCGGATGTGAGAGTGTGCAGCTCCACACCTTCTTCCAGTTGCCGCTCGGTGAGTACCCCGCGACGAGGGGCTCCCGGACCCAGCGGGCGCTGCACACGCTGGTATTTCATCCGGAGGATGGACTGATTGCCGGGATGCTGGAGATGGAGGAGAAAGGGGAGTTGGGGAGGGAAAATGGAGAGCTGCGATTCAGAGACATCGCTGCGGGTATCGTTCGTTAGCTTCGCGCCCTCTGCCCCTGCCTACCGCCGCAGCAAGATGACGTCGGAGCTCGGAAGATTTCTGCCTGCGGCGAGCGTCAGATCGCTGAATCGGTAACCGTCGGCCGTTACTCGCACCTGTTGAGTGCGGCAGTTGGCCACGAGCGCGGCCGGGAACACCAGCCGGTAGGCGCCGCTTCCGTCCGAGAAAGTGCCATAGGGTGTGCCCAGAATCTGCAGCCAGGCAGCGGGAACAGGCCTATGGGTGCCTTCGACGAACACCCGTCCACTCACGTCGGTCATCCCCCCGGCTGAGTCGTCCGGAGAAGGTGGGGCCATGCAGGTCGGGTTGTCGGCCCACGCGGGGCGCCAAGGCTGACTCTGCCCCCCGGCGCCCGGCTTCGATTCGTCTGACGGAGAGAGGGTGAGGTGGGGACCGAAGAGCCGGTGGGCCTCTGATTCGAGCGTCGGTGTCGCCGAGGCGAGAGCAGTGGCTTTCGGCTCCTCCGCCGGCGCGGAGGGAGTCGGGGCCGGTGGGACGACGGGAGGTGCCGGCCGGGCAGCGTCGGTTTGCTGGGGTGGGGGAGGGGCCGCCCTCTCCGCGTCGGGTGGTGGGATGTCCGGCGGGCGCAGGGGTCGGGCGGGTGCGTTGGCGGCGTCCCCCTCAGTCCTGGGCGCTGGAGCGGGAAGCGGTGCGGCCGGCCGCCCGGAGGGTGGCGGAGGCAGGAACACCATCGAGACCGGCGGGCCCGCGGGCTGAAGTCTTCTCATCTCCCCCGGCTTAGCCTTGTGCTCGTCCTCCTTGGGACCAGTCAGGACCAGAAGCGTGATGGCGGCGCCGTGAAGCACGAGGCTCACGACAGCGCCTACCCACGGTCGGGACCGGCGTATCGGTAGGGGCAGACGCTTCGGTTGGCGGGGCATAGATTCCCGGGCCGGCACCCCCGGCCTCGCTGGGGCTGCTGAGAACACCTATCAGGACCGCTTCACGCCCCCCAGCCGAGCCGCGGATGAGCGCAGATGGTCGCAGGTGGACCGTTTCAAGCCGCTTGAATCATTCGCGCTTGTCGGCGTATGTCCGCGGCCGGTGTTCGCCGGGACAACGCCGGTGATTCGAGAGCGGGTCTTGATACCTGCCTTAACATACGTCCCCGTCAGTCGGTTCGCTTAACGTGACCGCAGAAGAGAGTGCAAGGAATCTGGCATGCGAATTCAGAAGGTCAGGTTGCTCGAGCTGACCCTCCCGTACCTCGAGCCGTTCATCATTTCCGGCGGGGTCATGCGGGAGCGCCGATCGCTGGTGGTGGTCCTCGATGACGGGGAGGGTCACGTGGGCTACGGCGAGTCGCCGCCGGACGCGCTGCCGTTCTACTCCGAGGAGACCCTCACCAGCGCGGGCGACCTGCTTGAGCGGGTGCTGATTCCGCGAGTGGTGGGTCGCGAGTTCGAATCGCCGGAAGCACTGGATGCTGCCGTCCGAGCGGAAATCCGGGGCAACAATTTCGCGCGCGCCGGGATCGAGACCGCCGCCTGGGACCTCGAGGCCGATCGGCGCGGCGTGGGATTGGCCCAGCTGATTGCGGAACGGGTGGGTTGCCGAGCGGCCGAGGCGATTCCCTGCGGCCTGGCGCTCGGCATTCCGGCGGACCGGAATCCTGACACTTTGAAGCGGTCGATTGCCGAGGCGCTGGTCCACGGTTACCGGAGGGTAAAGATCAAGGTGGCGCCGGGGTGGGATGCCGTCCCGGTCCGCGCTGCCCAGGAGGTGTTGGCCGGGAGCCAGCTGCCTCTCACTGTGGATGCCAACGGCGCCTACGAGTGGCCGGACCACGAGTCGAACCTCCGCCAGCTTGACGCCGCCGGTGTTCTCTATATCGAACAGCCGTTCGCGCCGGACGAGCTGGTCGGTCACGCGACGGTGGGGCGCATCCTCCGGACGCCGATCTGCCTGGACGAGACCTTGCGTGACGCCCGCGCGGCGCGGCAGGTCATCGCACTCGAGGGACCGAAGATCTGGAACCTGAAAGTCCATCGTGTGGGCGGACTGTCGGAGGCCTGCCGGATCCATCACGAAGCCCAGCGCGGTGGCGCGTCGCTTTGGGCCGGGACCATGCCGGAGTCGGGTCTCGGCAGCCAGGCCGGCCTCGCCGCCGCCGCGCTGAGTGGCTTCGTCTATCCTTCCGACCTCGAACCGAGCGCGCGCTGGTTCGGCCCCGGGGTGGATGTGATCGAATTGAGGATGAACAGCGACGGCTTCATGGCGGTCCCGCGCCAGTCGATCCGGCACCTGCTGGACAGGGACCGCTTCGAGGCGGCCACACGAAGGATCATCTGACCCGTGAGATGACCGCGGAATGAATGCTTCCTACGACGTCATCGTCCTCGGCCTCGGCGCCATGGGGAGTGCGACGACTTCCGAGCTTGCGAAACGGGGCCACCGGGTGCTGGGCCTGGAGCAATTCCAGAGTCCTCACGCCTTCGGCTCCTCCCACGGGAAATCCCGTGTCATCCGCGAAGCCTACTTCGAGCATCCCCTCTATGTGCCCCTGGTGCAACGGGCGTACGAGGGTTGGGCGAATCTCGAGGAAGCAGCCGGCAAAGACCTCCTCCAGATTACCGGCGGGGTCATGGTCGGAATGCCCGAGAGCGCTCTGGTCGCGGGGGCGAGGCGCAGTGCGGTGACCCACGGTCTGCCCTTCGAAGATCTTACCGCCCCCGACCTGCGTCGCCGATTTCCAGCCCTCGCGCCTGCCGAGGCAATGGTGGGGCTCTTCGAACCTCGCGCGGGCATCCTCAATCCGGAGCGGTGCATCGAGTCGCTGCTCGATCAGGCGCGCCGAGGTGGGGCGGAACTCCGCTTCGCCGAGCGGGTTCTCGAGTGGAACGCGACCATTGATGGGGTAACGGTGAAGACCAGCGCCGGGGAGTACCAGGCCGGACGTCTGGTCCTTGCGGCCGGGCCCTGGATCGGCGGCCTCCTGGGCGGCCTGGGCCTGAGATTTCAGGTGGAACGACAGGTGATGTTCTGGTTTCATCCGGCCGCCCATCCGGAGCTTTTCTCGCCTGACCGGCTCCCGGTCTTCATCTGGGAATGGCGGCCGGATTCTTTCTTCTACGGCATGCCCGAGCTGGGGGACGGGGTCAAGATCGCGTGCCACCACGAAGGCGAGACCACCACGGCGGAGCTGGTCCGGCGCGAGGTCGATGCGAAAGAGGTGGCCGCGATGCGACAGTTGGTGGCGCGTCATCTGCCTCACGCCAACGGGGCGCTGGCGGACCGGAAGGTCTGTCTCTACACCAACGCCCCCGACGGCCACTTCGTGCTCGACCTCCACCCGGAATTTCCCCAGGTGGTCATTGCGAGTCCCTGCTCCGGTCACGGTTTCAAGTTCGCGCCGGCGATCGGGGAAATCGTGGCCGACCTCGTCATCGAGGGGAGGAGCCGATTCGATGTGAGCCCGTTCAGCGTGCGCCGCGCCGCGCTCCTGGGGATCTGAGGCCAATGGCCCCGCCCCTCCCCTGACTGCATGCCACGGATGATACGGATGACACGGCCGTGGTTGGGGTGGGGCGGGGCTGAACTGCTGGCTCTCACTCTGGGCCTGA
>JBGPJS010000037.1:0-14283 GCA_041485505.1 Gemmatimonadota bacterium
CGCCTCACCAGCGGCCCCGAGAGCGAGCACACCCCACGCTGGAGCCCGGACGGAAAATATCTCGCCTTCCTGACCGACCGCGGCGACGCGAACGAGGCCGACCAGGCCTGGCTGCTCAATCGTGCCGGCGGCGAGGCCGAGCGGATCACGGAGTTCACGGGGGGCGTGAGCGACCTGGCCTGGTCTCCCGATAGCCGGCGGCTGGCGCTTGTGGTGGACGACGCCGATCCGGCGGATACCATTTCCGACAGCACCAAGAGGAAGACACCGCCCCCGATCGTCATCGATCGCTTCCAGTTCATGTCCGACTACGAAGGCTATCTCGGCAGGGCGCGGCATCACCTCTATCTCCTGGACCTCGAGTCCCGGAAAACGACGCTGCTCACGCCCGGGGACTATGACGAGTCGATGCCCAGCTGGTCGCCCGATGGGCGGTCGATCGCTTTCGTGAGCAAGCGAGCCTCCGATCCCGACCGGACCCTCACCTACGATCTTTACGCGATCGACGCGGAGCCAGGAGCCGCTCCCCGACGCCTCACCGATGTCGAAGGGGTTTATATCGATCTAACGCTCTTCGACTCGCCTCCAGCATGGAGCCCCGACGGAAAATGGATTGCTTATCTGCAGGGAGGGCCGTCCAGGCTTTTCTACTTTGCCGTCCAGAAACTGGCGATCGTTCCTGCCGCGGGCGGAGTACCGAGGATCCTCACCGACGCCCTCGACCGCAATGTGTGGCTGCCACAATGGAATGCTGACGGGACGGGGATCAATGTCCTGCTGGAGGATGACCGGGCCGTCCACCTCGCGCGCATCCCGCTCAACGGGGGCAAGGTCCAGCGAGTCATCGAGGGGCGCCAGGTGGTGAGCGCCCATGTGGAAGGACCCGCCGGACGGATCGCAGTCCTTTCGAGCACCCCGCAAAGGCCGGCGGAGCTTTTCGCGCTCGAGAGCGGACAACTCCGGCCACTCACCCACGAGAACGACGCGCTAGTGTCGGAGCGTTCGCTTGCCACGGTCGAGGAGATCAGCTTCAGGAGCCGTGACGGAACCCTGATTGGAGGTTTCCTGGTCAAGCCGCCCGGATACCGGCCCGGCACCCGGTATCCGACCATCCTTCGGATCCACGGCGGCCCGGACGAGCAGTATCAACTCGAGTTCGATGAGCAATTCCAGGTGCTCGCCGGGCATGGGTACGTCGTCCTGGCCACCAATCCTCGCGGCAGCGAAGGCCGGGGAGAGAAGTTCTCCACCGCCATTTACGCCGATTGGGGCAACAAGGATGCCCAGGACGTGCTCGCGGGCGTGGACTACGCGGTTGCCAATGCGGTGGCGGACCCCGCGCGCCTCGGCATCGGAGGATGGAGTTACGGCGCCATACTGACCAACTACGTCATCGCGCAGGACACCAGGTTCAAGGCCGCCACCAGCGGGGCCGGCATCTCGAATATTCTGGCGGGCTACGGTACCGATCAGTACGTCCGCGAGTATGAGGCCGAGCTGGGACCCCCCTGGGGCAATACCGATCTGTGGCTCAAGCTGTCCTTTCCGTTTCTGCACGCGGATCGAATCGTGACGCCGACGCTCTTCCTGTGTGGGCAGAAGGACATGAACGTGCCACTGATCAACTCGGAGCAGATGTACCAGGCGCTCAAGAGCCTGGGCCGGGAGACGGAGCTGGTGATCTACCCGGGCCAGTGGCACGGGATCGACAAGCCGAGTTACGTGAAGGATCGGTTGCAACGGTACCTCGACTGGTACGACAAGTATCTCAGGTAGAAACACAGAGGCACCGAGGGCACAGAGGGGTGCCTCTGGGTTTGCTCTTGGACATTCTGCCACCAGATGGGAGTCGCATGGCGTTGCAGACATCGCCCACCGCATCGGTCCTCGGCAAGGTCGGCCTCCCGGCTCCCATCAAGGACCTGGCCGCTCGGCGCTGGGACGCGATCGTCGTGGGCGCCGGCCATAACGGTCTCACCTGCGCCACCTACCTGGCCCGCGCCGGCAAGAAGGTCCTGGTCCTCGAGGCCAGGGAGCGGGTCGGTGGCGCCTGCACTCTCGAAGACAGCTGGCCAGGTTACCGGGTCTCCCCCTGTGCCTACGTGGTTGGCCTGCTCCACCCCCTGGTGATTGAGGAGCTGGATCTTCCCGGCCACGGCTTCGAGTGGACCCTGGCCCTAGGCGGCTATTTCGTCCCCTTTGAGGACGGCAGCAGCATCCAGCTCTGGGATGACGAGGCCCGCGCCGAGGAGGAGTTGCGGAAATTCTCGCCGCAGGACGTAGGCGGCCGGAAGGCCATGCATCACCTGATGCACGGCATCTGCGATGCTCTCCGTCCACTCGGTGAGCGCGATGTCTGGATCGGCCGGGCACCCACGCGGCAGCAGATCGAGGAGCGCCTGGGCCACAACCGGGATATGATCGGCCTGTTGTTCGAGTGGTCCATGGCGGAGCTGCTGGACCGCTTCCTCCACGACGAGCGGATGAAGCAGGCCTACATGGGACAGGGAGTGGTGGGTACCCACGCGAGCCCCTTCGATTCCGGCACCGCCTCCATCTACTACCACCACTACTGCGGCCGTCTCGACAGCGGGCAGCCCGGCGGCTGGGGCTACGTCAAGGGTGGAATGGGGATGGTCTCGTTCATTCTTTGTGATGTGGCGAAAGCGGCGGGCGTGGCGGTCGCGGCGGGAGTGCCGGTCGCGAGGATCCTGCCGGGACAGGGGGTGGAGCTGGAAGGCGGGGAGCGCATTCACGCGCCGGTTGTGGTCTCCAATGCCGATCCGATCGTGACAGCCCGTCTGCTCGGCAGTGGAGCGGACGCCGGCTGGAGGAAGAAGGTCGACTCGGTGCCGATCAAGAGCTACACCGTCAAGGTAAATGCCTCGCTTCACGAGCTGCCCAGCTTCAAAGCCCGTCCCGGCACCCGCGAGCCGCATCACCTCGCGACCATCAACACACCGCTCACCCAGGAGGAGTGGAAGGAGTCGCATGCGGCCGCTCACGCCGGCCGGATGTCGAAGCGAGTGTGGACCGAGATTTATCTGCAGACCGCCTACGACCCGACCGTGGCGCCGGCCGGCAAGCACGTCATGAGCGTCTTCTCCCAATACGCTCCCCACGCTTTCGCCGAGGGGTCGTGGGATACCCGTCGAGAGGAGGCCGGCCGCATTGTGCTCGATTCCATCGGGCGGTTCTGCAGCAACATCCCTGATGCCGTCATCGACATGGATGTGCTGGGTCCACCGGACGTCGAGAAGAAGGTGGGACTCACCGGTGGGCACATTTTCCAGGGGGAATGCCTGCCCCCCTACATGTGGGACCAGCGGCTGGAGTATCGGACGCCGATGCCGGGAGTGTTTCTGTGCGGTGCGTGCACCCATCCAGGCGGCAGCGTGATCGGGATCAACGGGCGCAACGCGGCGATGGAGGTGTTGGGGCGGTTATAGCATTGGTTCCCTCACTGCGTTTCCTAGGGAGCCGGCATCAATCCGCAGAGACGCAGAGAACGCGGAGGTTCGCGGCGACCTGTCACCTACGAGTCTCTGTGCTCTCCGCGTCTCTGCGGTGAAACAATGAATCAGGCCCCACCTGGGCCGATAGCTAGGATTGGCCATGCGTGCAAGGCTGCTGACCCTGTGTGCTCTGCTATGGTCGCTCGGCTGCGGGAAACCCGCGACCGACGCCGGCGGCACCTTCGTCAGCATGTACGACAATGCCTTCAATCCGGGGGTCACTCACATCCCGGTCGGAGGGCGGGTCGACTTCCTGAACCTGGGCGGGAGCATTCACAACGTCACGGCCGACGACAGCTCCTGGCGCGCGGTCATGGAGACCGGGGCGACCGATATTCCCCCGCACAGCACTCTCGCCGGGGGGATCGCGCTCTTCGCGAAACCCGGGGTGTATTCCTTTCACTGCAGCTATCACGGAACCAAGGATGGAAAGGGGATGGCGGGCGTGATCGTGGTCGGCGATGCCGAGTACCATCCGCCCACTCGCGGCGCAGAGCTCGAGCCGGTGGCCACGGCTTCGGGCGTCACCCGACGAGTACCGAAGGACTATCCCACGATTCAATCCGCCGTCGATGCGGCCAACCCCGGTGACCTCGTCCTTATCGAGAAGGGGATCTACAAGGAAGCGGTGTCGGTCACCACACCGTCACTGGTGCTCCGCGGGGTGGACCGGAACGAGGTGATCGTGGACGGGGAGTTCGTCCGCGGGAATGGGATCTCGGTGCTGGCCGATGCGGTGGCGATCGAAAACATGACCGCCCGAAACAACGTCCTCAACGGCTTCTTCTGGACCGGGGTCCGGGGGTTCCGCGGCTCCTACCTCACCGCCTACAACAACGGCGATTACGGGATCTACGCCTTCGACGCCTCCGACGGTCTCTTCGAGTACTCGTACGCCTCGGGTCACCCCGACTCCGGTTTCTACATCGGGGAGTGCTATCCGTGCAAGGCGGTGATTCGCCATGTGGTCGCCGAAAACAACGCCCTCGGCTACTCGGGGACCAACGCCGGGGGCGAACTCTACGTGGTGAGCTCCACCTGGCGGCACAACATGGCCGGCATCGTGCCCAGCTCGCTCGACATCGAGAAGAATCCACCACAGAAGGACGCGGTCTTCGCCGCCAATCTGGTGGTGGACAACAACAATCGGAACGCGCCCGCCATCCCTCTCACCTCGCTGGTCTTCGGCCACGGGATCCTGGTCGCGGGAGGTGTGCGGGATATCGTCGAACGCAACGTCGTCCTCGACCACCAGCACTATGGCATCCTGGTGACACCGTTCTACGACCGCAACTTCTGGCGAGCCACCGGCAACGTCATCCATGGCAATTGGGTCTACCGCTCCGGGCTGGCCGACCTGGCACTTGGCGGACCCTTGAGCTGGGGCAACCAGTTCCATCACAACGGTTACACCACCGCCGCTCCGGCCGGGTTGGAAGGGTTTCACGGCCGCGGTGGAGTCCGCCTACCCTACGGCCTGGATCCGATGCCGTTCGTCGGCATTTTTTCACGGGTTAGCGCCTCGGAACATGCCACCTTTCCGAGCTACAAGACCCAGGCGGTTCCTCCGTCACAGCCGCAGATGCCCGGCGGGGCCACCGCACCGGTGACTCCCGCGATGAACGTCTTTGAAAACCTCCACTTTGACCTCGCGGCTGTTCGGCTGCCCGCGGAGGCCGAGCAGCTCCTGGCGCAGGCCCGCACTTCCGCGACCGCCGCGGATATCAGTCGGCCAGGCTTCCTCGCGCGCTTGGGTGTCCGCTGGGGCTTCCCGCTGATCCTGAGCCTCGGCGTCTTGTGGGAGATACTCGCTCTGGTGGATCTGCGGCGGCGCGATGACCTCGGCCGCGGAGCCGCTATCGCGTGGAGCGTGGGGGTGGTGGCGGTGCCCTATCTCGGCGCCGTCATCTACCACGTGGCGGGTCGGTCACGGCTCTCCCGTCGACTCCGGCTCGGTACGATTCTCGGCGGACTCGCGGTCTACGGGACGGTGGTCTACGTCGCGGTGCGGGCCTACACCAGCTGGCGGCCGTGAACCTCTCCCGAAGGGAGTTACTCAGACTCGGTGCTGCCGGAGTCGTAGGTGCTGCCGGGGGATTTCTGTTCGGTAGGGAGCTCCACGGTCCCTCGGTCCCTCGGGCTCACGGTGTTGATGCCGTCCCCAACCCCCGTCTCACCGGCGCGTCCTACGGCCATGGCGTCGCACCGCCCGCCGATCTGGGCCCCAATGCACTGGATTCCTTGCTCCGGCCTCCGCCCTTCGAGCCCGGGGGTAAGCGGGTGAGGAGCGTCGAGCTATGGACATCGGAGCAGCCGGTGGAGGTTGCGCAGAACACCGTCTTCCCGGCCTGGACCTACAATGGCACGGTCCCCGGCCCGGTCCTCCGCGCCACCGTGGGCGATCGTCTCCTGGTGCACTTCCGCAACCTCGGCTCCCGTCCCCATGGCCTCCACTTCCACGGCGCCCACGATCCTGCTCAGGACGGCTGGGAGCCGATCCCACCAGGAGGCGAGACCACCTACCCCATCACGGCCGAACCCTTCGGTCTGCACCCCTATCACTGCCATACCGATCCGGTTTCCGAGCATGTGAATCACGGACTCTACGGCAGCCTCATTGTCGATCCACCGGGTGGACGGCCGCCGGCCCACGAATTCGTCCTGGTGCTCTCGGGCTTCGACCTGGATGGCGATGGTGCGAGCGAGGTGTATGGCTGGAACGGTGTCGGCGGGTTCTTCGAACGCTTTCCGATCAAGGTGCCGGCCGGAGAGCTGGTACGGGTGTACCTCGCCAACATGGCTTGGAACGATCCGGCGGCCTCCTTTCATCTTCATGCGGAGACGTTCGATCTCTACCGCTCAGGGACACGCCTGGCCCCCGATGAGCGGACCGATGTGGTGACACTGGGCCCGAGCGAGCGCGCCATCATCGAGTTCCGCCTCCCGACGCGAGGCCGGTACATGTTCCATCCGCACCAGAACTGGATGGCGGAGCGGGGGGCGATGGGGTGGTTTGCGGCTGTGTGAGAGGCGGGCCGGCGGGCCGGCGGGCGGGCGGGCACAACCCCATGCGTGAAAATGACAAGTTGGGCGTAGAAATGATGACGGACCATTGCGGCAAGGGCACTAGTTTGAGCCCATGTCCAACACCTCCTCTCCTCCAGTTTCGAGCCCCGGCAAGCCGTACGAGCGCTTCAAGGCCTGGGGTGCTTGCCACCAGCTGGTTCTTGCCGTGTACCGCCTCACACGCTCATGGCCTAAAGATGAACTCTATGGCCTGACTTCTCAGGCGCGGAGGGCTGCGTTCTCGGCGGCGGCGAACATCGCCGAAGGCTCTGCAAAGCGTGGATCCAAAGAACTGCGATGCTACCTGGATATTTCCCTCGGTTCACTCTCTGAGCTCCATTACATTCTGCTGCTCTCGAAGGATCTGGGTGTCTCCTCCCCGGAAGGCTGGGGTGAGGTTGAGGCGCTCCGCGATCATGCCAGTCGATTGACCTGGGGCCTCTACCGGGCCGTCGGGCAAAAGGCGGCGGGCAAAGCCAGCAGCTGAGTAGCTTGGCAGTACAGTATCTTGCCGGGGCCAGACTCCCCACTAGCTTCGGCCCGCCTGCCCGCCTGCCCGCCTGCCCGCCTGCCCGCCTGCCCGCCTGCCCGCCTGCCCGCCTGCCCGCCTGCCCGCTCTGGCGCTTCTTCCCGGCCGCCGCTAAATCACACCATCTCCCTCTCCGGGCCCCGCCATGCGCGTTGCGCGCCTCGTTGGTCTCTGCACCCTCACTCTCATGGCCACCGGTTGCGCCCGGAAACTCGTCAACACCGATGCCACGTCGGCCGATCCCGGCAATGCCGAGTTGGCGCTCATTATTGAAAACCACCATTGGAACGACGTCAGGATCTACATTCTCCACGATGGGGTCCGGGAACGCCTCGGCACCGTCACGGCCACCAGCTCCCAAAGCTTCGTCATTCCCTTCCGCCGGCTCGGCGCCACCGGGACGATTCGTCTCATGGCTGACCCTATCGGAGGGGCCTCGGTCCTCACCTCGGAATCCCTTGCGGTTCAGCCCGGTCAGTCCATCACCTGGACCCTGGAGAACTCGCTTTCGCGGTCGAGTGTGATGGTGCATTGACTGCAGGAGATCTTTCTGATCTTGCAGCAGTCAATTTACCTTAAGACAACCTTCCCGTCCTTCCGTCCTCACGGACACGGATTCGGGTCGTTCGGATTCTGCAACGGTCCCTGGTCCGGGATGCTGGGATTCGCGACCCGCTCACTGAGTGGATACACCATCCGGGCCGGGATGGCGGTGGCGCCGGCCACCGGCGTGAGATGGGGCAGGCAGGTACGCTTGTAGTCGTTCCAGACCTCCATCGACTGGAAGGTGCGGATGTACTTCTCGGTCATGATCGCCTGCAGAAGCGCCGCACCGCTTGGGGCCGGGTTGAGCGGGGCCAGTCCTGCATCGGCCCTCGAGGCCTCCAGGCTAGTGAGGGCGAGGGCGGGATTGGCGGTCTGATAGGCCGCTTCCGCGATAATAAGTTGATTCTCCGCCCAGGTGACAAAGGGCTGCCGGAAGTCCGGGGCCACTCGAACCGAGCTGAAGGGGCTGATACTGGGCGCGTTGTCATGATCAACTCCATTCACCCCACCGACCAGCTTGCCGCTGTCGGTTCCCACCCTCACCGTATCGAAGTAGACTGGCAGGCGTGGATCCCCCATTGGGACAGGAACGCCCTGGACGATAACCGTGTCTACCACCTGGTCCATGATGGTATCAACGAGGAAGGAACCCGGGCCGATGTACCCCTGCCAGGCCCCCAGGAATTGGTGCCAAAGGTTCGACTCGTTGGAGGATGACCCGTGGTAGGCGATGTAATCATCAGCCGGCGAGGCCAGGCCACCCTGGGCCGCGGTCAGCGCCGCCTGATAGGCGGGTTGCCCTCGGACCTCGGCCGTGTGGAGATAGAAACGGGCCTTGAGGGTTTGCGCCAGCTTGATCCATTTGCTGAGGTCCCCGTCATAGGTGAGGTCGGCGGCAAGCGGGCCGACACTCTTGGTGCCGGCCGAGGACAGATCGATGATCGCCGTGTCCAGCTTGGCCTCGATCGCGTCGTAAACGGCCATCTGCCCGTCCAGAGCGGGGGCCTGAGCCGATCCGACCGCCTGGGAATAGGGGACATCGCCCCATACGTCGGCGGCGATGCCGACCAGCCACGCCTCGTAAACCAGAGAAACCCCGGCAAAAGCCGAGTCGCCCGAGGCCAGCGCGGCTGACTGGATGCGTCGCAGGTCCAGGAGACCGCCGCCGGTATATACCTGCGTCCATTGATTGAAAAACTCGTCCTCGGTGACCTGGTAGACCGCCAAGCCGACGTATTGCTGGGCCAGACCAGCGCACTGCTGGTGCCAGATGCAAATGGCCCGGGCCAGATGGCCCTCCTGAAGCACGTTCATGTTGGCCTGCGCGGCCACGAACAGCGCGACATTGTCGGCTTGGGTCGGCTTGTTGGGATCGTTGGCCAGCTTGGGCCCTTGGAGATCGATGCAGCCGCTGGCTCCCACCGCCAGCGCCAGCAGCGCCGTTGTTATACGCTTTGCCATGGTCTATTCCTCGATCGCCACGGGGGCGTTAGCGGTTGAGAGAAACTGAGAAGACATAGGACCTGGTCTGCGGGCTGTTGAACCAATCGACTCCCCGTGCACCAGTCTCGGCGCCACCCAGGTTCGTCTCCGGATCCGCGCCCCGGTACTTGGTCCAGGTCACCAGGTTACGACCCGCGATCCGAAGATCGATGCTGCTGAGTCCGAGGGTCCGGGTCACGAAGTCGCTGGTCAACGTATACCCGAGCGAGATCTCGCGGAGCTTCACGTACCCGCCGTCCTCATAGAACTGAGAGCCGGCCCCCGCGAAGGCGCCCCCATCGCCATCGAACCAGCTCTGGCCGAGGGTGACGGCTTGGTTGACGCCGGGACCATCGACCGCGCCCGGCAGATAGTCCTTGCCGAAGGTCACCTGCTTGTACCGGAGGTCCGCCGACTCCCTGGAGGTCCCCAGTGTGTTCAGCGCCCCGCGGGTGCCGTTGTACACCAGTCCGCCGTGTTTGATGTCGAGCAGGCCGGAGATGTTAAACTTCCCGATCCGGACCGCGCTCCGGAGGCTGCCGGTCCACTTGGGATCGGGGCTCCCCATGTCCCGGAAGGTCCCATCCACGATGGGGTACCCGGCCCCATTGCTGCTGAAGGTACCGTCATCGATATACATCGCGTGGCTGGCCCGGCCTGCCGGGCTGCAGTTGGCGTCCACGTCGAACGGATTGCCGCCATTGTCGAGGATGATCCCGCGCCCGCAGCGGACGAAGTCGAGATCCTGGAAGGTTCCCACCGGGCTACCCACCTCGGCCACCGAAATGCCGAACCCGCCATTCCCACCGTAATTGATCTGGGTGGCGTCGACGATGCTCAGCACCCGGTTGCGGTTGGTTCCAACCTGGATGCCGACGTCCCAGGAGAAATTGGCTTTGGTGATGGGTCGAATGTTGAAGACCCACTCGGTACCCTTGTTTGAAATCTCGGCGCCATTGGACTGTTCGAGGCCGTAGCCAGTGCTGGAAGGGATCGGGCGGCTGACGATCGCGTCGGTGGTCCGCTTGTCGTAGACCGTAAAGCTCAGATCGGCGATCTCCTTGAACACGGCGACATCGATGCCGCCTTCGATCTCCCGGGTCCGCTCCGGCTTGAGCCCGGTGGCCGGACGGGTGAAGCCGGTGAAGAGCCCGCCGAGCCCCTTCTGACTGGCCGCGATACCGACCGAGTAGTCGGTAAAGCTGCCAGCGCCCACAAAATTCACCGACGTAAGGTAGGGATCCGGCTCCTTGCCGGTCTGCCCGTAAGCGAGGCGGAGCTTGCCGTAGCTCAGCACCCCGTGGAGATCTCCCAGCGTCTTGGTGAACTGCCAGGCGGCCTGGGCGCCGGGGAACCAGTGTCGTTGTTTGTTGCTTCCGTAAGTCGAAACGCCGTCATAGCGCAGGCTGGCTTTCAGATAGAGCTGTTCGTTCAGGTCCAGCGTCCCCTGCCCGAAGTAACCCTCACTCTTAATCTTGGTCTCGAAATCAGTGGGCGGACTCAGCGTCTTGGTGTTGGTCAGGCTGAAGGGCGTCGGGGCGATGAGGTCGTTGCCCACCACCCCGATCTCCCGGAAGCTTCTGGTGTTGAGGTTCTGCCCAACGGTCAGATCGCCTTTGATCTTCGGCGATACGGTGAAGGATCCGGTCGCCGTGAGGTTGTGGTCAAACTGGGAGTTTGAGAGCGTGAGTCGGGTGACCTGGCCCTCCGCCACGCCGCCGATGTTGGCGTCGGTGAGGGGCAGGCCCTGGAGCCGATCGTCGTTCCCGTGATCCACGCCCAGGGTGTAGTTGAACTTGAGCCAGGAAAGGGCGGCCAGCTCCGCGGTCACGTTGCCGTACACCCGGTCCGCGAAGGCGGTGCTCACCAGCTCGTTGGCCGTGAAGAACGGGTTGTTGTAGGGCCGCGCATCGCGGGCCGAGACTACTGTCGGGAAGGGGAACCGGTAGGAGCGATGCTGTCCGGCCACCGGGTCCAGGTAGGGCAGGTTGTTGAAGTCCGGCGAGGTGCGGTAGGCACTCAACGCGATCCCGCTGAAGTTGGAGCCCTTCTGGATGAAATCGCCTTTGGTCGAGGCATACGCCACGTTTCCACCCACCGTGAGTCGGTCGGACACCCGCTGAGTGCCCTTGAGGCGGAAGGAAATCCGGTTGTAATGGTTGTGCGGTCCCACGATCGTCCCGGTCTGGTTCATCAACGCACCGGAGACAAAGAACGTCGTCCGGTCATTCCCTCCACTGATGGTCAGGTCGTTGTCAGTGGTGTACCCGTTCTTGAAGGCCTCGCGGGCATGGTCGTACACCGGGGTACCGGCGGGGATCTGGGGTCCGTAGCTCCGGGAGGTGGCGGTACAATCGTTCCCCGCGATGCCGATCGCGCAGTCATCCTGCTGCGGAATCCCGTTGGCGTCCTCGTTCCCCTGCCCGTACTGGGTCTGCAGGCTCGGGAAGCGGTTGACGCTGTTCACCGACAGCGACGTCCGCATGGAGTAGCTCACTCCGCCGCCGGGCCGGCCCCGTTTGGTCGTGATGATCACGACCCCCTGTCCGGCCCGTGCGCCGTAGATGGCTCCGGCCGCGGCGCCCTTGAGGATCTCCACCGATTCGATGTCCGCGGGATTGATGTCCGAGGCCCGATTCGGGGCGGCCGTCGCGCCGTCATTGCCGAAGGTAATGTCGGTGGTGGTGGTCGAGTTGTCGATCGGGGTCCCATCGACGATGAAGAGCGGGTCGCTGGGTCCTGAGAGCGTGTTAACGCCGCGGATCCGGATCGAGGTCGAGGCCCCCGGGTCACCCGCGGTGGAGACCACGTCGACGTTGGGTGCCTTGGCCGAGAGCGCGTTGACGATATTGGTCTCGTTGCTCCTCACTATCAGCGAAGAGTCCACGCTATTCCGCACGTTGCCGATCTTCTCCACCTCCTGCACCGTCCCGGCTCCGGTCACCACGATCTCACCCAACTGCAGCGGGTTGGCCGCCAGGGTGAAGTCCTGGGTGGTCTCTCCCTCCGCCACTGTGACCTGCACCGACTTGGGTTTGTAGTTGATGGCCCGGGCCGTGATGGTGACCGGCCCGGTGATCCGGTCGAGCGGAATGAGCAGCGCGTACCGCCCATCACTCTTGGTGACGGCGTTGATGTTCAGGCCCTGGACCAGGATCCCGGCCGACGGGATGGGATTCCCGTCTTCGTTGGTGACCCGTCCGGTGACTCGGGCGGGGGCCTGCGCCGCAAGGTTGGCGGTGAGGATCAAGCAGCCGCCCGCAGCCAAGAAGATCCGACGACATACATGCATGGAACGCCTCCAGACCTACTGCGTTGGAGTATGACAGAATCCCCCGGTGGGACCGGGAGGGGAGAGCGCGGATGGCGATAACGAATGCTGCGACTGGATGTGGGTAGGAGGTAATCGTCTCACGCAGGAACGCGCCGGCGGCCACCGGCGCGCGACTCTCTCCCTCCAGCCAGAGTCATAATGCAGATCGGGGAGGATGACGTCAAGAAGGCGGAAAAAACCGCCCGGCAACGGCCGGGCGGCTCCAGGGAACGAACTCGCTGCTCGGGCGCCAGGGTACGCCCCGCCTTCGCTTCACTGACTACATCCTGCACGCTTCGCTTGGCTGACTGCCGCAGCGCGAACGTCGGCTGGAATAGGAGCTAGCCGTTAGCCATTGGCCCTTAGCCTTCGGGCTTTAGCCTTCGGCCTTTAGCCTCTAGCTCTTCGATACTGCAGACACCAGATGGCGACGGCGACCGCCAATGGCTAATGGCTAACGGCTAACGGCTTGACGAAAATCACCTGATCATCCCCCGGCGCGTAGAAATCCGGCACCACCGCCACGGCCTTATAGCCTCGCGACTGGTAGAACCGCCGGGTCGGGGAGTAATCCGCCCGCCCCGAAGTGTCGACCGCGATCAACCGGGCAGAACCGGTGAGCCGCCTTTCCATCTCGGCCAGCAGCGTGGTACCGAGCCCGGTCCCCTGGCAGGAGGGGTCGACCGCCATCCAGTACAGGTCCACGGTGCCCACGGTGCACGGGGTCGATCCCCAGCAAATCCAGCCCGCCAGCCGGCCGTCGACCTCGACGCCGAGGGTCTGATAGTCGGTCTGGAAGGGGAGGCAGGAGGAGTCGAACACTTCGAGGGCAATCTCGATCTCTTCGTCCCGGAACACGCCGACTGCTTGAACGATGTCGGCGATCCGTCCACGGTCCGAGGACCTGAGCTCTCTGAGGCGGGGTCGAAGGAGGGTCCCGGTCACGCGGTGACGCTGGTAGCGAGAGCCGCGGCCGCCTCTTTGGAAGTCGATCGGCCGAGTGTTTCGTCCACCACGCGGGCGATAAGCTCGTCGTATTCCCAGCCGAAGGCCTTGGCCATCCGGGAGAGTCCGGCGGAATCGGAGAGGTCGGGATTGGGATTGACCTCCAGCACGAAGGGCTGGCCGGTCGCGTCCACTCGCATGTCGACCCTGCCGTACCCCTCGCTCTCGCAGAGATACTCCCACGCCTGCCGAGCCACCGCGATGACCCGCTTGGCGAGCTCGGGCTGAATATCCGCCGGGCAAAGTGGGACGGAGCCCAGGTCCTCCGGGCTTCCGGCGTCCCACTTGGCCGAATAGGTCAAGATGGGCCAGCTCCCCTCAGGCATGCCGTCGAAGCAGAGCTCGGCGATCGGCAGCACCTGGTCGCCCACGAAGCCGACGTTATACTCCCGGCCGGCGACGTACTCCTGTACCACCACCTCTTCCCACTGTTCCGCCATCTCGGCCAGGCGTTTCTTGAGCGCCTTCCTGCTGGTGCAGACCGATCCCGCGTCGATCCCGAGACTCGCGTCCTCCGCGGCGGGCTTCACGATGACCGGCAGCGTCAGCTCCGCGGGGACCTTGTTGCCCTGCGCCAGCACGAATGTCGGGATCGGGATGCCGTTGCGTGAGAGCAGGGTGTTGGCGACGTGCTTCCGGTGACAGACGGTCACCGCCCACGGCTTGCAGCCGGTGTAGGGTACCCCGGTGAGCTCGAGGGTATTGACTACGTGGTCTTCGAATCGGGAGTGGCCACCGATCCCTTCGCAGAGGTTGAATACCACATCGGCGCGGCGGACCTTCTGCAGCCAGCTGAAGTCGTCCGGGGCACGGACCGGAACCAGGAA
>JBGPJS010000038.1:0-14228 GCA_041485505.1 Gemmatimonadota bacterium
CTCCCCGCGGAGGATCACAGCCGGGTCTACTACTACTCGATCATGCCCAACATGCTGCTCAGCCTGCACCCTGACTATGTCATGTTCCACACCCTGTGGCCGGAATCGCCGGGGCGCACGAGAATCTCCTGCCACTGGCTCTTTCACCCGGATACCCTGAAGGACCCGAGCTTCGACATCAACGACGGGGTCGAGTTCTGGGATATGACCAACCGGCAGGATTGGCACATTTGCGAGCTGAGCCAGCTGGGGGTTTCTTCGCGGGCGTATGTCTCCGGCCCCTATTCACGCCGGGAGACGATTCCCGCCGCCTTCGATCGGGATTACCTGAGGGCACTCGGGCATGGAGGGGGAGACGGCCGTTAGCCGTTTTACCTCACCAAATCCTCCAGCAGCCGATCGATCACGTCCGTTCTGGTGTCGCGGCCTTGCAGGAGCGAGCCCAGCAGATCGAGTGCCTCATGGCCCAGGTCGTTCGGGTAGGTCCGGTCGCGGCGGAAGTGGGTCCCCAGAGGAATCATCATGGGATTGTCCCCTCTCTCCAGCGCCATCCCCGCACCGGCTGATTCGGCCTTCGCGCTCTCAGGTTCCGATTCGATCACGGCGAAGAGGCGGCCCTGAAACCCTTCGCTGGTTTCCCACCCGATCAGTGCCAGCCCGACCTCGTCACGGAACAACCCCACTTCGTCCAGGATGCCGATAACCCCTGGCTCCACCCAACTCCGGGCGATGAGGCGACCGTTCAGAAACGTCCCCATGGAAACTGATCCCACTGGGGTGTAGACGCCACCGACCTCCGACACCTCCAGTCGCACCGGCGCGGTGGTGACGGCCATGACCGCCGGACCGATTTCCTGATCCCCTTCTTCCTCCCAGCACCCCATCTCCGGCGTCTCCGGTTTCCAGAATTCCATCTCGCACTCCCGGCGGATCCCCCGCTCCTCCATTATCGGGTAGAGGCCCCTGACCTTGAGTGAATAAGGCCCAAGCCCCACGATCGGTCGCGATCTCCGGGGCTCCTGCCCGCTCCTTCAGCTCGCCGTCCCCAATTCTCAATTCACGGTACCGGGCTCGGTCTTTGGCCTACCGCGCCCCCACCAGCTGAAACGCCGCCCAGTAGCGGGGCTCGTAGGACCTCGATCCCGGCGTCCCCCTCACTTCCGCCTGGGCTCGTCGCAGTGCTTCCGCTTTGCTGGGGTGGTCCGGGTCGTTCAGCCAATGGGCGTAAAAACCTTTCATCAGGAGCGAGGTTGCCTCGTCCGAAACGCTCCACAGACTAACCAGAACACTGCGGGCACCCTTGGCCAGGAAGGCGCGTTGGAGACCGACGGTCCCCTCTGCCTGCTTGAGGTCCCCCAATCCGGTCTGACACGCGCTCAGCACCACCAGATCGGCACTCAGTTTGAGATCCGGGTCGTCCAGGACCTCGCCGACGGTGAGCAAGCCGTCATGGGTGGAGTCGGGCGCCAGCGCCACGAAAGAATTCCGCGCCTGGGCCTCCGAGGCATAGGCATAGCCATGGGTCGCCAGGTGTACGACCGTGGCCCCGCCCAGTCGGGCCCGCACTACGGCCTCGCTCGCGCGCGGGCCGGTTAGCGCGGTGGTCCCGAACTGACCCGCCACCCAGCGGCCTTCGGCCTCGGCCCCGCTTAGCGGCGCCAGCGGGCTCCGGCTCCCGTCCGCGTGGGTCACCAGCGGCATCGAGGGATTTCCCACCACCAGCGACCGCTTGAGTGCGGCCATCCGCGCTGGCTCCGGTAGTCCGGCCCGGCTCTCGGCCTCTACCACGCTCGCCAGTGAGGGTGCGTAACGCAGCGCGAAGCGGCCGCCCAGAACCTCATGGTCTTCCTCATCCCCGTTCCCGGTCCCCAGTTCCCCGCGTGACAGCGGCAGCGCTGCAAACGGCACCAGGGTGAGTGGTCCTTGAGGCAGGATCACCAGTTCGCTTCCCGGACCCAGGCCCTGGAACACCTCCGGAGGCAAGAGGAACGCGGCCAGCCGCGTCCCGGCGTCGACGCTGGTCCCTCCGCCTACTGGGTCGCTCGCGGAGGCGGTACCGCTGCGGGTTGGACTCTCGAGTGGAGGGGAGCCTCGCGCCGCGAGCTGGGTCTGTCCGGCCGCCTCATCCGCGCCCAAGCCCGCCCTCCAGACCCGCACCAATCGGGTGATCGAATCCTGCGAAACCGCGACCGCAGCCACCCTCAACTCACCCACCGGCGAGGCGAACCAGATGAGCAGGGTATCCTCCGAAACCAGGTAGCCGAGCAGTGCCGCGCCGCTCTCCTGCACACTCCGCACCAGTTGGCGTCCCTCGGCGGCGAGGTCGGCGCCCGGACGTATGCCGGTTGATGTGCGGCCCATCAAATCGAGCAGCGCCTGGGCCCGTCCCCGCTCCGCGGTGGCGAGCGAAGCAAGCGCACTGGGCCCCTCGCCAACCTCCCCCGAACGATCGAGCCAGGCGAACGCCCACCTTCGGAAGAATTCGCCCTGCGCTTCCGCGAAGCTGATGCTGTTGGCGTCCCCCCCCGCCTGTTTGCGGATCTGGGCCACCAGCGAGGCAGCCGAATCGTAGTACGCGACCGCACGCCGGAGGTCGCGCAACCCGGGTGATACATGGTAGAGGACGCCAATGTTACTGAGGGTCGTTGCTTCCCCCTCGCGGTCCTCTGTCTCCCGCATCAAGCCCAGGGCCTGCTGGTAGTAGGCCAGCGCGGAGTCGGGGTGGCCCATTTTGTCGTACGTGGAAGCGATATTGTTGAGCGTCTCTCCCTCGCCCGCGCGGTCCCCCACCTCCCGACGGATCGCCAGAACTCGACGGTAGTACACCAGGGCCGAGTCCCGCCCGCCCAGAATGGCGATGACGTACGCAATGTTGTGGAGCGCCGACCCCTCGCCGGCGCGGTCCCCGATCTCCTGCGAGAGTGCTATGGCCAACCTGGAGTACGCGAGTACCGAGTCCGGAACACCCAGAGTGAGGTAGAGATCGGAGATGTTGTTGAGCAGCCTTCCCTCGACCAGACGGTCCCCCACCGCCCGCACGATGGCCAAGGCTGGCCGGTAATAGGCCAGCGCCGAGTCCAGGCGACCCAGGCGCTGATATGAGGTGCCGATATTGTTGAGCGTCCCGGCTTCGCCCGCGCGATCGCCAGCCTCCCGCCGTATGGCCAGGGCCTGCTGGTAATACGCCAGAGCCGAGTCCTGGCCACCCAGATCGGCGAAGACAAAGGCGATGTTGTGAATCGTCTCTCCTATCCCTTCTCGGTCCCCGATCTCCCGCCGGATGCTCAAGGCCCGCCGGTAGTACACCAGCGCGGAGTCCGGACGGCCCAATCCCACGGAGATGCTCCCGATTCCGTTGAGCATGACCGCCTCATTCGTCGGTGACCCGAGTCCGTGGAACAGCGGCGCCGCGAGTACCAGGAGAGACAGCGCGCGCTCATTGCCGTCGCGAGTCTTTTCATGAAGGGCGGCACTCGCCTGCCGATACAGCGCGATCGCGCTGTCCCGTGTCGTGGCCTGAGCCGTCGCCGCGGTTGGCTGAAGACCCAGGGAGCAGAGCACCGTCAGGACTGAAGCTCGCACGATCCGGTTCATGAGTACCTCCCTTCGCACCTGATCCTCGATGCTACCTCGCCCCCACCAGCTGAAACGCTGCCCAGTACCGGGGCTCGTAGAATCTCGATCCCGGCTTCCCCCGCACCTCCATCTGGGCCCGCCGCAGCGCTTCCGCCTTGCGCGGATTGTCACGATCCCCGAGCCAGTGGGTGTAGAAGCCCTTCATAAGGAGCGAGGTGGCCTCGTCCGAGACACTCCACAGGCTCACCAGGACGCTGCGAGCCCCCTTGGCCAGGAAGGCGCGCTGGAGGCCAACGGTCCCCTCCGCCTGCTTCAGATCACCGAGTCCGGTCTGGCATGCGCTCAGCACCACCAGATCAGCATTGAGCCTGAGAGCCGGGTCGTCCAGGACCTCCCCTACGGTGAGCAGGCCATCCTGGGAGGAGTCCGGCGCCAAGGCAACAAACGAACTCCGCGCCCGAGCCTCCGAGGCGTAGGCATACCCATGGGTCGCGAGGTGCACCACCGAAGCCGCGGCAAGCCGCCCCCGCACCACGGACTCGCTGGCGCGTGGGCCGGTGAGCGCCGTCGTCCCGAACCGACCGGCTACCCAGCGACCCTCAGCCTCGGCTCCGGGCAGCGGCGCCAGCGCGCCCTGGCTTCCGTCCCCGCGGGTCACCCGAGGCATCGAGGGATTTCCCACCACCAGCGACCGCTTGAGTGCGGCCGTGCGCGCCGGACCGGCCGGCAGTCCGGCCCGGCTCTCGGCCTGAGCCACACTCGCCAAGGAGGGCGCGTAGCGCAGCGCGAACCGCCCGCCGAAAAGTCCACCACTTCCCCGTTCCCCATGGGTGAGCGGCAGCGCGGCGAACGGCACCACCGTGAGCGGGCCGTGAGGCACGATCACCACTTCGGCGCCGGACCCGAGGCTGTGGAGCACCGTCGGAGGCAAGAGGAGAGCCGCAAGCCGCACACCCGCCTCGGTGCTGGTGGCAAGGGGTGCACTCGCAGGGGCGGTACCGCTGCGGGTTGGAGTCTCGAGGGGAGGGGATCCCCGAACCGCGAGCTGGGCCTGCCCGGACGCCTCATCCACCCCCAAGCCAGCGCGCCAGGCGCGCACCAACCGGGTGATCGAGTCCTGCGAAACCGCGGCCGCGGTCAAGGTCAGCTCACCCTTGGGCGGGGCAAACCAGATCAGAAGGGTATCGTCCGTTACCAGGTAGCTGAGCAGCGCCGCACCACTTCGCTGGACACCCTGGACCAGCCGGCGACCCTCGGCGGCCAGGTCCGCGCCCGGTGGCATCTCAGCGGAGGTCCCGCGCATCAGGCTGAGGAGCGCCTGTGCCCGCCCCCGTTCGGCGGCGGCGAGCGCCGCCAGGGCACTGAGTGGCTCGCCCACCTCAGTCGCCCGGGCAAGCCAGGCAAGGGGCCAGACGATGAAGAAAGCACGTTTGGATTCGGCGAAGCTGATGCTGTTGGCATCGCCCCCGGCCTGCTCTCGGATGGTGGCGGAGAGCGCGGCCGCCGAGTCGTAGTAGGCGACGGCTCTCGTCAGGTCGCGCACTGCGGGCGATTCGTGATAGAGGGCGCCGATGTTACTGAGCGTCGTTGCTTCACCCGAGCCGTCTCCCACTTCCCGCCTGATCATCAAGGACTGCCGGTAGTAGACCAGCGCCGAGTCGGGTTCGTTGGAATCGGCGTACGAAATGCCGATGTTGTTGAGTTCCCTTCCTTCGTTAGCACGGTCCTTTGCCTCCTGCATGACCATGAGGGCATGTCGGTGGTAGGCGAGCGCCGAGTCGGGCCGGCCCAATTCTCGATAGACCTCGCCGATGCTGCTGAGCACATGTCCTTCACCGGTGGGGTCCCTCACCTCCTGCTTGATGGCCATGGCACGCCAGTAGTAGGCCAGCGCCGAGTCGAGCCGGCCCAAGGCGAGATTGACGCCGCCGATGTTGTTGAGCACCGTCCCCTCGCCCGCGCGGTCCCTGACTTCCTGTTTGACAACAAGGGCACGCCAATAGTACGCCGAGGCCGAGTCCGGGCGACCAAGAGTTGAGTAAACTGTGCCGATGTTGTTGAGCGTCTGTCCTTCGGCCGCACGGTCCCTCACCTCCCGATTGACGGCCAGGGCCTGCCGGTCGTAGGCGAGCGCGGAGTCGGGTCGGCCGGACTCGGCAGAGGTAAGGGCGATGTTGTTGAGCACAGTTCCTTCGCCCACGCGGTCCCTTACCTCCCGCCTGACGGCGAGGGCCCGCCGGTAGTAGGTGAGCGCAGAGTCGGGCCGGCCCAATCGGTGATACGCGACGCCGATGTTGTTGAGAGCCTTTCCTTCACCCGCGCGGTCCCTGATCTCCTGATCGACGGCAAGGGCCTGGCAGTCGTAGGCCAGCGCCGAGTCGGACCGACCCAAGGCTAGATAGACGACGCCGATGTTGTTGAGCGTCGTGGCTGCGCCCGCGCGGTCCCCTACCTCGCGCCGGACCATCAAGGACTGCCGGTAGTAGGCCAACGCCGAGTCGGGCTGGCCCAAGTCGAGGTAGAGGCCGCCGAGGTCGTTAAGCGTCCGTCCTTCAGTCACGCGATCCCTCACCTCCTGATTGACGGCGAGGGCCTGCCGGTAATAGGCAAGCGCCGAATCGGGCCTGCCCCGATCGTGATAGATGACGCCGATGCTGTTGAGCACATTCCCTTCGCCCGCGCGGTCCTTGACTTCTCGCTTAACAGCGAGAGCAGACCAGAAATAAGCAAGCGCCGAGTCGGGCTGGCCCAGGCCTCGATAGACAGTGCCAATGTTGTTGAGCGCGGTTCCTTTGCCGGCGCGGTCTCCTAGCTCCTGCTTGACGGCGAGGGCCTGCCGGTAATAGACCAGCGCCGAGTCCGGTTGGCCCAGATTGGCAAGGAGACGGGCGATATTGAAGAGCGCCCCCCCTTCCTCCTCACGGTCCCCCACCTGCCGCCAGATGGTCAGGGCCTGACCGAAGTAGACCAGCCCCGAGTCCGCACGACCGAGTTCCAGGCAGATATCACCGATGCCGCTGAGGGACACCGCTTCATTCGTGGGTTCGTTCGCCTGACGGAAGAGCCGCGCCGCCTCCGTCAGCAGACCAATGGCGCGCACTCTGCCCGCGCCGGTCATTTCCTTGTGGGCGGCCGCGGACTCAACAAACAGCACTTTGGCGCTATCCGAACTCGCGAGTTGGGCCCACGCCGTGATCGGCTGGGCACCCAGTCCACCGAGGGCCGTCAGAATGAAGGCCCTCCATCCTCGAATCCACGACTGCCGTGAGACACCGAGCCCCCGCCTCACGACGGGGGCCCGGGCAATCGTTGGCTGCTTCTTACCTCGGCACCCATGTACGGGCGCTTACTTCTTCGCGAGATAGGAGGCCATCGACTCGCCTTTGCGCTGCCCCTCCACTTCCGGCGTCTGCGGATCGCCGCGGCTGTTGATCGCGGTCTCCCGGGTGGTGGCGCTCACCTTGGCCATCAAGTCGGCGAAGGTGATATCGGCCGGCGCGTCCTTCGATGTGAGGTAGAAGACGAAAGTGAAAAGACCCACCGAGATGTGCCTTCCATCATCAAGCTTGATCGGGAAGTTCATCGAGGTCTCATTGTCCGCCGACGCCGCCAACAGAATGTGGTTGGACGGGTTGGCGTATTCCGTGGAGGTCACCCCCGCCCGCATCGCCTTCACGTAGCTCAAGGGAGTCTGGACCTTGTCGGCGATGTCCTTCCACGGAGTAAACTTGCTGTTGGTGGGATTGCCCCGCGCCGCGATCAGCCCCGGCGGCACTTCTGCCTTCCCGCCCATCTTGCTCCAGCCGCGTTCCTTGACGCTGCCGCGGGTGGCGGTGCCGGAGAAACAATCATCCAGCATGACCAGGACCCGTCCGGCTTTGAGCTCACCCAACAGGATCCCCATCTCATCGTCCAGGATGTAACCGTACTTGCCCCCTTGGGTCCCCCAGACGGCGAGTGCTTCGTCCTTGCCATCGGGCTCGGGGTCGTCGGCGCCGGTCAGGTAGCGGTTGTCGGGCAGCTGCATTCCGTGGCCGGAGTAGAAGAAGACCGCCACGCCGTTGGGCCCCGCCTGCCCCAGGTGGCGGCGGAACGCCTCGATGATCTGATCACGGTTGCCCTCCTGATCCCGGAGGATCAGGATGTTCTGATCCTTGAAACCGTACTTGTCCACCAGGATCGAGTGCATCAGGTCCACATCGTTGAGCGGCCCGCCGCCGAGATCGTGCTCTTCCCCGGGATAGTCGCTCACCCCGATCAGCAGCGCGTAGCGCTCGCCGGGGTCGCCGCCGCCGGGATAGAGTCGGGCCCAGTCGAAATTGGCGACGATTCCCTTGGACGCGGCGGAGAGCGTGTAGGCGCCGGTGGTACCCGGCTTGTCAGTGGTCACGATGACCGCGTAGGTCTGGGTCGTGGGGAGCTTGAGCTCCAAGGTCGACGAGGCACCGGCCTGGGACTCGCCGTATTCGTCGAAATTCCCATCCTTGTCGAGCGCGCCGATCACCACCACGGCGTCAAACCCGGCGTTGACCCCGAGGTTGAGGAATTCGTTCCGGGTCCCCTCGTAGGTGTACAGATCGATGATCAGGCCATTGCTCAGCTTGCTGTCGTCGTCGGTCAGCTCACCGCCCGTGCTCTGTCCCGGGCGCAGCAGTGGCGAGTAGCTCATCGCCCCGGCACCGGCGGCGGAGCTCTGCCGCTGGGCAAAGGCCTTCTGGAGCACGGCGGCATTCTTGCCTTTCCCAGCGGGTTGTTGCGCGCCCGCCGGGGCCACCGCGATGAGTAAGGCAGCGAGCGCCGCTGAAACGACCAGTGCGTTGGCGAGGTACCCTCTTGTCACGGCAGTCATGAAATCCTCCGGAAAAGGTCGGCGCTTTGAGCGCCGCGATGCGGCAGGCCGTCTCACGGGTGAGGGCCCGGTGAACCAAAAGCGTGAGTCTGAGCATAGGAAAGCGGGAAAGATAGTGCGCGAGCTGCACAATGGTTGAACCCTTGGGTCGGGGGCCTGGATCCGCGCGGGTGGGAGCAGGATCCACCACGCGGGGACGGACATCCGCGTCCGTGTCGGGGAGTTCAATCCGGGGTTGGGCACGGCCAGAGAACGCGGGAGCGCGTGGAATTGGTACAATCCGCATTTTCAGGATGACGAAGACGACTTCCCTCAATGGTAGGGTTGGGGTCCGGAGGGAGCATCCAGCCCTCCGCCCCCGCCACTCTAACCCGTTCTGGGAGGACACAATGATCCGCTAGCTGATCAGACTCGCGGGACTTCCGCTTGCGCTCCTCGTCGGTCCATCGAGGCGTGTGGCTTCGGAGAAACCGAAGGACCTGGGGGAGCGCAGAGGCGCGGCAAGATCGGTCCCCAGTCGCGACTCAACCCGCGGGTCTGTTAGGCCATGAGGTCACAGGACCAGGGAAGCCGAGGCTTCCCCGGTCCCGTTTCCTTCCTCTGGTCTCTTCTCAATCGCCTCTCTTTGTCAAAGCAGTCCGCGCCGCTTGAGGTGATTGTACTGGGCCACCACCGCCTCACTGGCGCCCTTGGGCGAAACATCCAGCACCAGAACCCCCCGACTCCGCATGTCCGTCAGCACTTCCTCCCTCGCGAGGAGCAGTTGTTCCGCAGCCGCCCGTTCGTAGGCCTGGTCGATCGACCCCGGGCGGACCACTGCCAACCGGTCCAACGAGGGGTCGCGCAGCGTCACCGCAAGCGGCAGATGCCTCGGCCGGAGGGTACCGAGCTGTGACACGAGCGCCTCACTCGCGGTTCGGTCGATCAGGTCGGTGAAGAGCACGGTGAGGGCGCGCTTCCGGTTCCGGGCGGCCAGATAACCAAAGGCCGCCGGATAATCGGGCTCCACCAGCCGGCCTTCCACTGCGGCCAGCGCATCCAGCACCGAGCGCAGGGCCCGTCGTCCCCGGGCCGGCGCCACGAACTGCATCACCTCGTCCGCGAAGACCATCACGCCGATATTGTCGTCATGGTCCACCGCGCTATGCGCCAGGTGGAGGGCGGCGTTCAGCACCGCTTCCAGTCGGGGCACCCCGTCGACTTCTGCCGTCAGCATCCGGCCGGCATCGATGACGATCAGAACCTGTTGCCGCCGCTCGTCCTCGTACTGGCGCGCCATGACCTTGCCGCGGCGCGCAGTCGCCTTCCAGTCGATGGTCCGGGTATCCTCACCGGGGACCCACTCCTTGAGACTCTCGAAGACCCTGCCCTCCCCCAGGCGCCGGAGGTTGCGGAGGCCGGCCTCACGTCGCCGTTGGGCCTGAGAGGGCAGGGCCCGGAGTGCGGCTCCCAGCAGACTGGGATACACGGTGACATTCCAGCGCCGCTCAAGCTTCCCCTGCCTCCAGACCAGACCGAACGGCCCCAGCACCCGAATCGTGAACTGGCCTCCGGTTCCCTTCCCCCGTCGGGCCGGGGCAAGATCAAGGCGCTCGACCAGCGGCCGGTTGGCCGGGACGTCGAGCGCCCTCACCAACGAGGCGCCTCGCGCCAGGGGAGCCGGCAGTTGCTCCCGCACCAGGAGCCGCAGGGCCCGCGGTCCGCCTTGACTCCAGCGATACCAAACCGGCAGCGCGCGACCGAGGGAAAACGCGGGCGGCGCCTCGCGAGCCACCTCGACCGTACTCGGATCTCTCACCCGGAAGCCGTCCACCACCAGCGCCAGCAACCAGACGATGTCGAGGCCGAGCATCAGGGCCAGCGCCGGGGGCCAGAGCAGCCCGGCCAACCCGGCCAGCCCGATGAGCCCGGCACCCAGATACCAGCGCCGCGCGGGCACCAGGGCAAAGCCCTTCCCCATCAGCGCGGCGCCTCGATGCGGTCGAGAACAGTTCGAAGCGCAGCATCGGCGGTTACTCCTTCAAGGTCGAGCTCCGGCGCGACGGCTACCCGATGCCGTAGCACGGCGTTGGCCAGCGCCTTCACGTCGTCCGGGATCACGTAGTCCCGTCCGTCCATAAGCGCGGAGGCCTGGGCCACCTTGAGCAGGGCCACGGTGGCGCGGGGGGAGGCACCGAGGGTCAGCGCGGGGGCGTCACGGGTCGCTCGGACCAGGGCCGTGATGTATTCGATCAGGCTTCGTTCCACCCGAATACCGCGACTGACCCGGCGGAGCTCGGCGACCCCGGCGGCATCGATCACCGGGGTGACCCCGTAGCTCCCGGGATCATCGGCCTCGAATCCGCTCAGCACCCTTTCGAGGATTCCTCGCTCGACGGCGGCTTCGGGATAGGACAGAACCACCTTCACGAGAAAGCGGTCCAATTCGGCCTCGGGCAGGGGGTAGGTCCCTTCGAACTCGATCGGGTTCTGGGTCGCAAAGACGGTGAAGCTCGGGCTGAGGGAATGGGTGGTCCCATCCACGGTAACGCTGCGCTCCTGCATGGCTTCGAGCAGCGCGGCCTGGGTCTTGGCGGGCGCGCGGTTGATCTCGTCGCCCAGGATGAGGTCACCGAAGAGCGGTCCAGGCCGAAAACTGAAGCTGCCCCCCGGTTGGCCGCTCAGCACACTCACGCCGGTGATGTCAGAGGGCATCAAGTCCGGGGTGAACTGGATCCGCCGAAACTCCAGCCCCATGATCTGGCTCAGGGTCCGCACCAGAAGCGTCTTGGCGGTTCCGGGAACGCCCTCGAGCAGGATGTGTCCCCGCGCGATGAAGGCCGCGATGGCATCGCGCACCGCGGCCTGCTGTCCCAGCACAACCCGTCCCAGCTGCTCGAGGATGGCGCGCGTCACTTGCGCCTGGGTTGCCACTTCTCCTGAGGTCACGGTCGGAGTTCCTCCCACACATCCTCCACGGCGTTGGCCGCCCTCAGCACGCTATCGGCGGGCTGACCGGGCAGGGTGAGTCGATTCAGGCTGTCGGCTGCGTCCCGCGCCCGCGCGGTTCGCAGCTGTGTCGACAGATGGGCCAGCCAGGGGTGCCAGTCGCCTCGGCCCGAGTGCCCGGCCGGCGAGAGCCGCCGCCGGAGACCACCGACGATGGCGCCCACTGCCACATCATGTCCCCGCGCGGCGGCCAGCGCCGTGGCCAGCGCCCGGACGTGCTCGAGCGGGGAGCGCCGTTTGCGCTCGATGACCGGGACCGCGGGCCCGAAGCGCACCACGCCGGCTAGCAGCGCGATGAGCCCCGTCACGGCCAGCTGCCAGGCCGTCCAGCCCCAGGGAGAGCGGGTGCTCCAGGCCAGCATGGCCGACAATAGACCGCCCGCCGGGCCGAATCCATGATGCTGCTCGTCGAAAATGACGCGCTGATAGCGGCCGGCGATCAGACCCAGCGCGAACGGTCCCGCATCGGTATCTCGCATCTCCCGGTTGCCGAAGAGTCCACCGTCCGCCACCAGGGTGACGCTGCTGCCGCGATCGGTCCTCCCGTGGAGCCGGAGCGCCACCACCCGGCCGCCGGTGGAGACCAGCAGGGTGTCGACCTCAGTGAAGTGAAGCACCTGGCAGGTCGCTACGGTCGCATCCTCGGATCCCGAGGAATCGCTGACGACGGTATCGGTGGACTGGGCCAGGACCGCCTGGACCCACGGGCTCTGCTCGGTCCGCACCGTCCCTGGAGGAATGGTCTGGGAGGAGTCCCCGGCACGGAACTCCACACCGAACCCGAAGCAGCGCATCGCGGCCTCGGCGGAAGGCCCGGCGAGAAGCAGATCGCCATACTGGGTGAACTTGAGTAGGTGGGAAGCCTCGTCGGCGTCGAGCGGAATGGAGGGATCGAGAAAGGCCAGGACCGGCGGCGCGCCTTGGTGGGCACGCTCGATCTCCTCGAGGAGGATCACCCGGCTCCGATACCGCTCCACCCGGACTCCCAATCGCTCCAGCGCGTCGCTGAAGCCCTTGGCGCCATTGGGCCCGGTAAGCAAGGTTGAGCGGCGGGGATCCTCCGAGGGAACCGGGTGGCGGCGTCGCCCCAGCGATGAGGCGGCGATCCCCAGCGCCAGCAGGAGGCCGAGGCCCAGGGCGAGCTCAGTGCGCGGTCGCACGCCACTCTCCCGCGGCTAATTCCCGCCAGGCACGGTAGTCCTCTGCCCCACACGGGCGTCCGGCAAAGGCAAAGGTGTACAGCGCCCGCACCAGCTCGCGCAATCGCTCCCGTTCGGTGGCCGCCAGCCACCCCTCGTAGGTGTACTCGTTGGGCGTCTTGCTGGGATGGAAGCGCACCAGGCTCCGGTCGTCGAGATCCAGCACCAGGGCGAGGAAGGCGGCTTGACAGGCTTCGGCGTAGCGCCCCTGCCCAGCTAGGCGGTCCGCTTCACGGCGATGCCAGCGGACATCGCGAACGTCCGGGCGCGGAACTGCCGTAGACGGATGCTCCCCCGCCGCGGCGGTCCGGAGGGTCCGCGCCAGCACGTAGCCGCCATGGACAAAGATGAGCACCAGGAGCAGGATCAGCCCCCAGAAGAAGTACTCGAACAGCTGCGGGTTCGTCGCCTGAAAGTGGTCGAGCCAACTCCCCAGGCGATCCCACCACCGGCCCAGGAATGCCAGGGGACGGGGCGGCTGGACCCACTGATAGTCCGGCCCCGCGAAAACGCTGTCGAGGACCCTCCGGAGGGAGTCGGTTGGGGGTGGCGTCGGGAAGTTCAACCCGGGTTCGGCTGTGAAGGATCAGGAATCGGGGGCCGGGCGCTCACGCCGACTGCAGCGCCCCCGCGAGGATCTCGAGATCGAAGCCTTCCTTGCGCACCCGCAGGTCGTAGTAGGCCAGGGTCAGCAGGCAGTAGAGCATCGGGGTCAGAACGAAAGCCAGGAGGCCCCCCACGACAGTGCTGACCGTGGTGATGGCGGTCGGGTTTGCCCCGGCGAGCGCATCCTTGGGAAATACGACTGCGGCCAGCGCCCCCACACCCACCATGGGGATCAGCAGGATCAGGCTGAACACGAAGAAGAGCCCGGTAATTCGGAGCCGGTAGCCTTTGGTGAGCGCCCAGGAACGTCCCATGGCCTGGCCGGCGCTGGAATCTTTTTCCAGCACCAGGCAGGGGGTCGCCACGCTGATCCCAGCGAACACGAAGAGGGGAAGCAGGAGCAGCAGGGCGCCGATCAGAAAGGCCACCAGACCGAGGCCAGCCCGGCTTGGCCCCGTGGCCAAGCTCCCGGCACCGACGGCGAGCAGGATGCCGGCCGGGACTGCGGAAAGAACGGTGACCAGTCCGGTGCTGAGGGAAAGCACCATGATTGCCCCCAGTCGGGGGAGGGTGCGTCGCAGCGCCTCGACCGCAGGGAGGGCCCGATCGAAATAACTCTCCGAGATGATATACGACGTGGCGCCGGTCGCGAGCGCACCGAGCACGAAGGAGAGCAGGTAGTTCATCCCAATCAGGCCCAGGTTCCCCTCCTGCATCGGCCCGGCATACACGCTGAGGATGAACGGAAGGCTGGAACAGATCAACTGGACGGTCATCAACGGCAGGAACAGTTGCCGGTAGATCCCGAACGCGCCGTCGAGAATCTCGCCCATCGAGAGTGGGCGCAGAGCAGGCTGGGTCATGGCGGGGGTCTCCTATACCCTCCCCCAAGATGCGCCGAAAGTGGCAATCTCTCAATCCCGCATTCCCACAATCCCACAATCGCAGTTACAATCCGTGGTATGCCCTCTTCCAGCCTCCCCGACTACCGGCAGCATCTCGAAGTCGAG